>JACPGN010000097.1 GCA_016182435.1 Lentisphaerota bacterium
GGTTCTCAAGGATTTTTATCGGGCAGGAATTTGATGGGCGGAGCACAGCCTTGTAGTCGAACAGCGTTATTTTGTCGCTGGCTCCGACCGGTATTTCATGAAGCCTAACGTGAGAGAAAAACATAGACAACGAGATAGCAAACCAAGGCGCTTAATTATGAGGGCTGGGCGCGGGAATCGAGCAGTTTCAGCAGGCATTCGGCGCTGGCGCGCAAGGCCCCGGCTTTGGCGCGCACTAACTGCTCGGCCCGCCGCCCGTAAGCTTCGGTCTCCTGATTATTCGTCCACAGTTCCATAACCGCGCGCTCCAGGGCGGCGGCGTCGGGAACCTGGATCAAGGCATCCGCAGCGCGGAAGTCGGCAACGATCGCGGCAAAGTTTTCCGTGTATGGCCCGATCACAATCGGCTTGGCCAAAACCGCTGCCTCAATCACGTTCTGGCCCCCGTGAGCCGTCAGACTCTTTCCCACAAAAATAACCGCGGCCAGAGCATAAAAAAACTTTAATTCGCCGGTAGTATCAACCAGCAACACGTCAGCGGCCGCCCCCGCCCGCCCGGCTTTCAGCGCGCTCCAGGCTGCGCCCGTTAGACCGGATTTCTGGATCTCGGCCATGACCGCTTGCCGGCGCTCGGCATGGCGGGGAATCAGTGCTAAGCGGGCTTTCGAATCCATGGCGCGCAATTTTTTATAGATATTCAGAAGAATGGCTTCCTCGCCCGGCCAGGTGGATCCGCCTATCAGCCAGCGCGCGCCGGCCTCAAATCCGGCTTGGCGCAGAGCCTGGCCAACAGCATTCGCTTCGCCGTTGGCGCTTTCGGCCACGTCATACTTGGCCGAGCCGGAAACCCGGATTTTTTCCGGGGGCGCGCCCAGTTCCTGCAAGCGCCGGGCATCTGTTTCCCCCTGCATGCAGAAGAGATCAAAGGTCTCGAGCGCTCTTTTTACCAGCAACTTTACTTTCCGATAGCCCCGGAACGAATGATCCGATACCCGTCCATTCAATAGCATGATCGGCACGCCCCGGCGCCGGGCCAGCCGCAGGAGATTAGGCCAGAATTCGCTCTCCACCAGCACGAGAGCCGTGGGCCGCAGAAGGTTTAAGACGCGCGCCATGATCCAGGGGAAATCCGCAGGGAAATAGAGCAGGACATCTTCAGCATTTTCCGCCTCTGCGAGTCCGCTGCGGCGGAAAGCGCTGCACTGTGCGGCGATGGCATGGCCGGTGGATGTGGTGGTGGTCAAAATAAAGGCCAGCGCGTTCCGGCGCTCCCGCAGGACGCTGATGAAGCGCAAGGCAACCTGAACCTCGCCCACGCTGACGGCGTGGATCCAGACCCGCCGCTTGGCCCGTAGTCGGTCGCGCAGCTCGGGAGCATACCAGCCGAACCGCTGAAGAAACCCCTGGCGATAGCCGCCGCGCTTCCACATCCGCATTATAAAGCGCGGCAGCAGCAATAGAAACGCAATCGGAAAAACAAGATTATAAAAAAGCCAGATCATTTGCCCTCAGGCCCGCGGGTGGGCTTCGTTGTAGACCTGCTTCAGCCGCTCCACGGTGATATGCGTGTAAATCTGGGTCGTGGAAAGGCTGGCGTGGCCCAGCAGTTCCTGGACACTGCGTAAATCGGCGCCGGCATCCAGGAGATGCGTGGCAAACGAATGCCGCAAGGCATGCGGCGACAGGTGCGGGTCGAGGTTCGCCTCGATCAGGTACCGTTTCATAAGCCGCTCAACCGAGCGAGTGGTCAGTCTCCCGCCGGTATGGCCCATGAAAACAGGCGATGCGCCGGCCGGAGTTGCATGCCTTCCGCCCTCGGCATTGCGTTCGGGCCCGCCTGCAACGCTAGGCGAAGCATTGCGGGCAGGCGCGGCGCGCGGCCGGCCGAAACGCTTGCAGATTCCAGTCAGCTCCGCCCGCTTTTTAAGCGCCTCCTGCAAGGCGCTCACCGCCGGTCGGCCTAACGGACACAACCGCTCCTTCTTGCCTTTGCCCCGAACCTTGACTATGCCGGCTAAGAGATCAATGTCGCTTTCCTGCATGCTAACGAGCTCGTTGACCCGCATGCCGGTGCTGTAAAGGATTTCCAGAATTGCCGTATCCCGAAAGACAACATAGTCTCGCCATAACCCGCCGGCGCTACGGCGCGCGGTCGCCGCGCTCACGGCCAGGGCCTGCCCGCGCTCAGCCAAGGCCCTGGTCGCCTTTGGCGACGCCTCAGGCTGGCAAACTTCCGCGGCCACCTGGCGCGGCGCCGCCAGGAGCCGCGTTACTTCCTGAACCGTCAGCACCTTGGGCAAGGGCTTCCCGCGTTTGGGCGAGATTATGCCGGCAAACGGGTTGCGCGCAACGTGTTCTTCCCGGCTCAGGAACTTGAAGAATGACCGCAGGCTGGAAAGTTTGCGGTTCACGGTTGTGGCCGCCGCTTCAAGTTTCTGGCAGTTGACAATGAACTTGCGCGCCGCAAATTTGTCCACCTCGGCCCAGGCGTAGGGCGGCTTGGCTTCGGCGCCCCACTGGGTCCGGACAAACTGCTCCAGATCAATCAGGTAACTGCTGATTGTGTGCACCGAGGCGTTGCGCTCGCCCTCCAGGTAACGCGCAAAATGCTGAATACAGGGATCGTCCCTGATAGTTGGAGTGCTCATAGTAAGTCAGGTTATCATGCTTCACTGTTCGTGGTTCACGGTTGAAAGCGCACGGTTCGCAAATACAGGGAATTTGGTTCTAAGAAAAAATAGTAGCCATTCCTATTCTCATGTTTCCATAGTATGTTCACACTTTGGAAAGTGTGAACATATCGCCTGAACGCGTCGAAACGGAACCGATAGCTCAAAATAGGAGCTTACATCGGTATTCCCCTGCGGCCGTGACAGACCTGGCTCATCAGGGACCCCGCTCTGGGCTGGGTGAATGGTTTACCCCGCCCAGAGCGGGTTTCGCCCTGCCTAAAATAATGCTGCATATAACAAAGGCAGAACTCAGCCTTCTTGGCCGAGCTTGGGCAGGCTGGCTGAGCCGCCTTCAAGTAATGGCCCAAAACCACCCCATGCAAATCGCTTCGTATCATCTCCGGATCAGCGCCACGCGGCGCCCCGGCAACATGCGCGCCACGCGCTTCATTTCCAGACCCAGAACCAGCGCGCTCAAGACAGCGGCCGGTAAGCCTGTGGCGCGGGTCAAAGTGTCCATATCCAGCTCCTGCTCGGCCAGCGCTTGGACGATTTTTTCCTCGTCCGGGTTGAGCGGCGGCAGGTTTGCCGCAGCGCCGGCCGGAACGCCCGGCTTAGGCGGAATCAGGAATTCAAACTCTTCGAGGATATCATCAACACTCTCGACTAAGCGCGCGCCTTTTTTGATCAACTGGTGGCTGCCCCGCGAGGCCAGCGAGTCAATCCGGCCCGGCACGGCAAATACGCTCCGGCCCTGGTCTAAAGCCTGACTGGCGGTAATCAGCGCGCCGCTGGTCGGCCCGGCTTCGACCACCAGCACGCCCATGGCCAGGCCGCTGACAATCCGGTTGCGCATGGGAAAGGTGGTTTTATCGGGCTGATGGCCCAACGGAAACTCGCTCAGCACCGCGCCCTGGCCGGCTATGCGCTGAGCCAGTTCGGCATTTTCCTCGGGATATAAACAATCGAGCGCGCCGCCAAGCACGGCCAGCGTCCGGGCGCCGCCTTGCAGCGCGCCACGGTGGGCCGCGGTATCAATGCCGCGCGCCAAGCCGCTCACCACGACAAAGCCGGCCTTAGCCAACTGGTAGGCCAGTTTTTCGGCGGTCTCGCGCCCATAGAGTGTTGTGTGCCGGGAACCCACCACGGCCACCGCGCGCTTGTCATTGGGCTCAAGTGTCCCCCAGACATAGAGCGCCAGGGGCGGGTCATGAATCGTGAGCAACGGTTTGGGATAGGCTTGGTCAACCGGCGTGACGATTTCATAGCCGCGCTTGTGGGCGCGCGCTATTTCTTTATCCGGCCGGATGCGTCCGCGCTGGCTCACAATTTTGTCGGCCAGGGCCGAACCAATCCCCTTGGCCTTAAGCAGCTCGGTCTTGCCGGCCTGGAAGATGGCCGTGGGCTGCCCGAGCGCGGTGGTAAGGGCCCGGACACTGACCGGCCCGATATCCGCCATCATATTGAGCGCAATATAGGCTTCGCGAACGTCCACAGTTCCAAGTTTCTTTTCAGGGATTAGCCGTTGCGACCGGCGAACAACTCCAATTGCCGAGGCTTTAAGAGATCGTAGTTTTTCAGAAGGCGCAGTATCTGCAAGAGGTCCGACTTCTCATAGTTCTTGTTGATGTCCACGCTCTCCAGCAGTTCTAAGAGGATCGTGCGGAACTCCATCACGCCGTCAATGCCTTTCTGCTTCAACAGCCGCAGAGTATCGTTACGGAGTTTTTCCGAGACCGGCAGCTTGGGCAAGCAGAGAATCTTGGCAAAGTTCTGCTGCCCAAGCCGCCGCGCGGCCAAGCGCAGGGCTTCCGCCTGGGCAAAGCGCACCAGCTCGGGAATCTGCTCCAGCATCGCGGGATAGACGCGTTCGCTATGCCAGCCGGCGACGCCCACCACCGCCCGCGCCACGGTTTTAAGGTCGGCCGCGGTCCAGAGCATGGTGGGGGGCAGGCGCTGCTCCGTGATCAGCGGGTGCTCCACAATCAGGTCAATTTCCTCGTCCAGCCGTTTGGGACGCCCGGTGACGGAATACTTGCAAGGCTGCATAACCAGGTAGCCCTGCTGCTCAAAATATTCACGGACGAACCATTCACTGATCGAAGCCATAGCATCCTTTCTCTGTGGTCAAGCCTGCAAGGTTTCTCCGCCTCAGGTCCGGGCTTGCCCAGGCTTAAGCCAGGGTCGACCCGCGCCAATGCAGTTTCTCGCGCAGGACCGCGAAATAGCTGTAATCCTTGAGATGCACAAAGTGAGCCCTTTTTTTACTGCGCTGGATTTCCACCTGGTCGCCAGGCTTGAGCCGCTGGCCCACCTGGCCATCCACGGAAAGCAACATGTCCCCCGGACTTTTGGCTACTCGCACGGTGATCCGCCTTTCATCCGGAATCACCAATGGCCGGGTGCTGAGGGTGTGGGGACAGATCAGGCTGACAATGAACGCCGCGGCGGCCGGATGCAGGATCGGCCCGCCGGCCGAGAGCGAGTGCCCCGTGCTGCCGGTTGGCGTGGAAACGATAAGCCCATCACACATGAAGGATGAGACTGCTTCGCCGTCAATCTGCATGTCCAGGGTTACAATCCGGGAACTGGCCCAGCGGTCAACGACCACATCATTCAGCGCGCGATAGCGGCTGATGATCCGGCCCCGGCGTTTGACGACGCATTCAGCCAACGCGCGGGCAATAACGCTATAGCGGCGCGCCACCACGCATTTCAGGGCGCGCTCGGCATCCTGCTGGGCCACGCTCGTCAGAAAGCCCAGGCCTCCCAGGTTAACCCCGAGCACCGGGATGGACCGGCCCTGAAGCATGCGGACCGCTCGTAACATGGTGCCATCTCCGCCGAACACGATCAGGAGCGAAATGGCCCGAATCAGTTTTTCCGGCGCCAGGCGGCGCGCGCCCGGCAGAAGACGCCCGACGGGCGGCTCAACCGCCAGAGGTAAGCCGAGCCGCCGGGCCGATTCGGCAAACCGGCCGAGCACCTCCGCCGCCGAAGGTTTTGAACAATTTGCCACCACACCAATCGGTTTCATGGTTTTTCCCAGCAAGCCAGAAATTCAATATTGCCGGCCGGCCCCTTGACCGGCGATTCGCAACTGCCCTGCCACACCAGGCCCAGTTCAGTTTGGCCGAAAGCGCGAATCTCGGCCACCACCCGCTCGCGCACTGCCTCCGAGCGCACGACGCCCCCGCGGCCGACCTCAGCCCGTCCCGCCTCAAATTGCGGCTTAATCAGCGTAATGATTCGCCCCGCCGGATTGAGTACATCTTTAACCGCCGGCAGGATTTTTGTCAAAGAGATAAACGATACGTCAATCACGGCAATATCCGCGCGCTCGGGGAAGTCCCGCTCGCGCAGGTAGCGAGCGTTAACGTTATCCATTATTACCACGCGCGGGTCGTTCCGCAGTTTCCAGTGCAGTTGGCCTCTGCCCACGTCCACAGCATAGACTTTTGCCGCGCCGTGTTGGAGCAGGCAGTCAGTGAATCCGCCGGTTGAGGCGCCAATGTCCAAGCAGATTTTATTGCGGACCTCCAACGCGAAGGCTTCAAAAGCGCGCTCTAATTTTTCGCCGCCGCGGCTGACAAACTTTTCCGGGGCGGCGACGGACAGAACCGCCTCTGCCGGAAACTGCTCCCCCGGCTTGAATACGCTCCGGCCATTGACCTGGATGGCCCCGGCCAGGATCAGGCGCTGGGCTTTCGCCCGGCTTTCCGCCAAGCCGCGTTCCACCAGCAATTGATCCAGCCGTTGGCGTTTCTTCTTCATCTGAAAACAGCACTCCCGCAAAGACAAATTCACTTTGTCTATTTACGGACTTGAGGTCGAGCACAAAAAGACAAACTCGGGTGTTTATCCAAGCCGACTGCTCTTTCATATCTAATTAGTTTTCAACGCTTGACCGTTAATTTGCGCCTATCTATCATTTCCTAACTATGGGAACAGTCCGGATTTATTTTACGTTCTGAGGTTGTTCCAATAAACTATGGTGGGGCAATATACAGTGAAACTTTACGGCGACATTTCGATCAACAACCAGACCTATACCGCGGGCACTGATATTCCGTGGTACAAGATCTATCCATTCTTTCTGGTCCACATGCTGATGTTCGGCGGATCGGGCTTCTTCATGGCTTATGCCGACAGGCATCCCCCCGTACTATTCCTTTACTTGCACGGCGGCTTCGCGATTGTGATCTACACGTTCTTTTACTTGACCATCTTTGGGCGCGACGAAGTCAAATGGATGTTCATAAATGCCGGCTTGGGCTTACTCGGCATCTACAGTCAGATCGAATGGCTGCTATCGCTATTCGGCCGAAAAGTAGGCGATTATCCTGTTTACGTGCACGTGATCCCGTTTCTATATTTTGTGCTCTATACCTTCCTGATCCGGCACGCAGTCCTTGACATATTGCAGGCACGAGAAGATGACACAAGAAAGAAGAAAGTGGAGTACGTCTATATTGCCATGTCCGTAGCTGTCTACGTGATCTCTTATTTTCTGGAGAGGTGATGATCGGACCTAATGCCACGGAGTTACGCCACTTGACAAGTAACCTGACGACATACTACAGCGTGGAGAACTTGGAAGCCTGTCGCGCTGAAGACGTCAATGCCTATCTACCGGACCGGGAGTTTCGGAAACGTGATCCGCGATTTGCAGAAGCCATGCGCCACCGGAGTTCGGCGGACAAACGCAAGTCGCGCAAGATGCAGTAAACGGTCCGAAAATAGGGTCGAGAATCAGATCGGCGATTATCGGATTGCCTTTTCAGTCATCGGCATGCTTCCCTAATCTGAAATCTGATCGGCGGTAGAATGAACCTCCCGATAATACGTTTTGCGACAGTCTCGTTGGCCCCAAAAAATATGATGCAAGATCACATCCTTATTCGGCTATTCATTCTGACCGTATCTATGGCGCTTCTCTGGATGGGAGTTTGTCAGATCAAGTCTGGCTGGGTTCCCACAAGCAGGGGGATGCCAGCCGGATGGATGAACCGGCAGACTACCCCATTGTATTACTGGTGGACTGTCATAGGCACTTTTCTCGTCGCCGTCCTCGCCTTTGTCATCGCGCTTTTTGCGGACATGGGAAGTCTGCGATGAATTAAGAACCATACATTGGAAATGGAGAGGCCAACCAAGCGTCGGAGGCTATCGCCCCGCAAGGCGGGGCTCAGCCTCAACTCTGAGCGTTGGGATGATAAGCATAAATAGCCATATTATTATATTGCTTTATCAACGTTCTTAATGTAGCTTTTCCATATATATGGAAACGACTCGGTTTGAATGGGATGAAGACAAAGACCGGTTGAACCAGGAGAAGCACGGTATTTCGTTCCATCGGGCTCAATATGCCTTTGCCGATCCTCGCCGAGTCATTGCGCAAGACGTTAGCCACGGCGCCCAAGAGAAGCGGCTATATTGTATCGGCAAAGCGGGCGGCGAAATACTAACCGTCCGTTTCACATATCGAAACCAAATCATCCGCATCTTTGGCGCTGGATATTGGCGGAAAGGGAAAAAACTCTATGAAGAACAGAAGCTTCGCGTGATCCGGGATTTTCTCCCCTCGCCGGACGAACTTGCCTTCAAAGAAGAAAAAGTGAAAGTCACGATTTCTCTTAGCAGGGCCAGTCTCGACTTTTTCAAACATGAAGCGGATCGGCATCATACTGCATATCAAAAAATGATTCGAAACCTCTTGGATGCATATGCGGTCCGGCACAAATAAGAGTCCCCAACAAACGGGTTGAAACTATTGCCGGCCCTTGGCCGCCAAAGTTTCACCCGTGCCATTCTCCGAAAGGACGAGGCTATGGCGATGATTGAGGAGATGGAAGCCACGGGGACCTGGCTGTTCCGATGGCGCAGTTATCTGCCTCTGGTCATGGTAGTCCTGCTCTTCACCGGGCTTGAGCATTTCGCATACCCCTTTGGTTCCCACCGGTGGGATCAGGCATGGGAGCTCTTGTGCCTTGCCATATCGTTTGCTGGTCTTCTGGTCAGGGTGCTTACGGTCGGCTTTGCGCCGAAAAAAACATCAGGCCGCAACACCCGGAAGCAGGTTGCGGACAGTCTGAACACGACGGGGATGTACTCAGTCGTGCGGAATCCTCTCTACTTGGGCAACTTCCTGGCTGGACTTGGTCCAGCAATGTTTCTTCGCGTTTGGTGGGTGCCCACCATCTACATGCTGGTGTTCATGCTGTACTACGAACGGATCATCTTCGCCGAGGAAATGTTCCTGAGACAGAAGTTTGGGCAACTGTACGCAGAGTGGGCGGAAAAGACCCCGGCATTTGTGCCGCGGCTGCGTCAATGGCTGCCGTCACCCCTTCTGTTCAATTGGCGGCAGGTGCTGCGGCGGGAGCACCAGACGCTGATGGGAATTGTCGCCGCCTTTTTCGTTCTTGAACTGGCTTGCCTGTGGCGCCTCGGTTTGGCGTTGCTCGACGATACGATGTGGAACGCCATCGCCGGCGCCACCCTGCTTTGTTTTCTCGTCATACGAGTTCTACGCAAATTCACGAAGGCCTTGACGGACATGGAAACAAACACGGCGAACAACGTGCCGGAGGATACGGCTCGCAAGCACGCCGCCCGTCAGCGGCACGTTCGGTAAAAAATGATATTGCCTAACGGCCATATGACCGGTAACCTTTGAGAAAAGGATGATACCATGAGAATTGAAATCGAAAGGGAAGATGATGGCCGGTGGATCGCGGAAGTGCCGGATATTCCGGGAGTCATGGCTTACGGAACAACCAGACAAGATGCCGTAGCCAAGGTTGAAGCTCTGGCTCTGCGAATTATCGCAGACCGGATTGACCATGGCGAAGCCATTCCGGAATTAGATGAAATGTTTGCTGTCCCCGCATGAGCCAATGGCCCTCCAGCAAAGCGCGCAAAGTGCTGGCCGCGTTGCTCCGTATCGGCTGGATTGTGAAACGACAAACGGGCACTTCGCACCGCATTCTCGCCCGACCAGGTTGGCCCGACTTTGTTTTTGCCTTTCATGACGACGCGGAGATCGGACCTAAAATGCTGTCCCGCATCGCCAAGCACACGGGACTCCAAACGACTTATAAAAACAAAGGTTGACGCTACACATCGGAGTGTGTCAAGGTATGTGTGGAGGTGTCTATATGGCGACAAATCTTCAGCTCGATGACAGGCTGATCCGGCAAGCTGTTGCGCTCGGTAGCCATCGCACGAAGAAGGCGGCAGTAACGCAGGCGCTGACCGACTACATCCGCCATCTCCGACAGGAGAAGATCCTTGATCTGTTTGGAAAGGTGGATTTCGACCCTGAGTATCGCTATAAACGGCAACGGGCGAAAGCATGAGAGTGCTCATTGACACGAGCATCTGGTCTCTCGCGCTACGCCGAGCCGAGCATGTTCGGAATCCGGAGTCGTTGGAGTTGAGACGTCTGATCACGGCCCATTTGGCCGAAATCATAGGCCCAATCCGGCAGGAAGTGCTCTCCGGAGTGCGGGATCAGTCCCAGTTTGACCGATTGGAGTCGCACCTTGCCGCCTTTCCTGATCTGCCCTTGCTTACCGAGGACTACGTGACAGCCGCTAAGTTCTTCAATCTGTGTCGTTCCAGAGGCATTCAGGGAGCGAACACCGACTTTCTGATCTGCGCCGTAGCCGTGAGACACGACTTTACCGTATTTACGACAGACGGGGACTTCCCTCTGTTTGCCAAGTGCCTGCCGGTCGTCCTACACGAAATCAGCAAGACGACTGAACAAACACCTGCGCGTTATCGTCGCTCTCGCGCCGAAACGTGAGCGTTCGATGCAAGAGGGAGATGGAATGAAAAAAGCATATCTATGGGAGCGCTTGTCATGACGAGAGCAACTGCATTCGGCGAGGGCAACATTCCGGATTGGGTCAGAGTGACCGACAAAGCGGGATGGCAGCCACGTGACTCCCAGGGGGAAGTCGTCTACAAGGACCAACTGTGGATATTCGGCGGGTGGTTTGATTCGCATAAGCCCTGTCCTCGCGATGTCTGGAGCACGTGCGACGGCAAAAGTTGGAAGCTCGCCCAGGAAACTGCTCCTTGGAAGCACAGCGATCTGCCAATGACGCTCGTTTTCAAGAACAAGATGTGGCTCATGGGCGGGTGGTACAACGGACGGCTCCCTGACCATTCGGCCACCAACGAAGTCTGGTGCTCGGCTGACGGTGTCAAGTGGGAACTGGCCACGCAGCATGCGGGCTGGTCCCCCCGCCTGGCTGCCGGAGCGGTGGTGTTCAAGGACAAGATGTGGATTCTGGGAGGCATCGAGAACTACTTTTTCGGGGACGAAAAGAGCTTGAAGAATGATGTCTGGTATTCTGATGACGGCAAAGAGTGGAGACTCGCAACGAATAGCGCGGGGTGGAGCCCGCGCGCATATCATCAGGCAGTCGTATTCAACGACAAGATATGGGTCTTAGGGGGCGGGAACTACGTTCCGAAACATCACGCGCTCAATGACGTTTGGTGCTCGGAGGATGGCATCGCCTGGACCAAGGCAACAGCGGCAGCGTCGTGGGGTCCGCGCTTGTGGTTCTCATCGGTCGTCTATCGAGATCGGATTTGGGTCTTGGGGGGGTGGTCGCAGAGCACCGACAACTATGGCGATGTCTGGTTCTCGAAAAATGGCAAGGACTGGACGGAGTTGAAATTCGAAGTCATCTGGAAGGCGCGTCACGAGCACTCCGCATTCGTTTTCCAGGATAGAATTTGGGTAGCTGGTGGCCATGCCAGACCGCTGAGCAGTGAGGTCTGGTCGCTGGCGATTCCCGCTGAGTGGTTCAAAGACCAGTGAGCGTTAGAACAGGATGCTCCCCTGAGAAGGAGTCGTCCCCCAATGTGGCACCGGAAAGGCAAGGGTTGAATCGCACACAACGCGTTGCAGGGTATCGCCCCGCAAGGCGGGGCTCAGCCTCAACGCTGCCGTCGTCCCAGAAATAAAGATTCCCTTGCCAGCAGGGCATGGTATGCTGAAAGCATGAGTAAAAGGTAATAACCAAACGGGACTTTGTAATTGACGCGTTTGTTTCTCAAGAATAAAGGAGTAAATATGCATAACGAATTCACGGCTGTTGTTGAGCAAGACGGAGACTGGTTCATTGGGTATTGTCCCGAAATTCCAGGGGCTAATGGGCAAGGAAAGACAAAAGATGAATGCCTTCACAATCTTGCCGACGCGATTGACTTGATCTTGGCCGATCGTCGTGAAGACGCTCTTCGAGGTCTTCCCGCGAACGCAACCAGAGAAGTCGTGGCGGTCGGATGAAACGGAACGATCTTCTCAGACACCTCCGGCGTCACGGCTGTTACCTTAAACGAGAGGGACGCTCTCACTCGCTCTGGACAAATCCACTGACCGGATGGGTGGAAGCCGTGCCCCGACATACAGAGATTTCCAATCGGCTTGTCCGAAAGATATGCAAATGTCTTAGCGTCCCCGGAATCGGATGAAAGGCCGAACCAGAGTTGCAGGGCCAACGAGTTGCGGCGGCGCGGAGCGCCGCCTAACAACTCGTTGGAGCGTGAGAGAAATATGAATTCGGAATTGTGGAAAATGGTGGGTGAGATCTGCGGCTGTGGTTTGGTATTGTTATTCCCCTACTCTTTCATAAGGATCACGGTCGTAGCTTTTCTTCAGAGGAATCCCCATCGTTTTCTTGTCATTTTCATCGCCGTCCCTTTGATACTCGGCCTCACGGATTACACAATTGCACTCAAGAAGGGGCATCCAATGTTATCGTTTCCGACTGTGATGTTATTGGACGGGGGTTCTAATGTGAACATCGGATGGGGCTACACAATTCTGAAGTGGCACCAGATAGTCATACATCCCAGTCTTAAGAATGGCGTAGCTGGATTCAAGGTTGGTCTGAAATTAACATTCTGGTTTCTTCTGGGATTGGAATCGTCGGAATTTAAGGCAACTGAGATGGAAGCTCCAACAAAACGCTCCAACACAACGCCGGTTCCGCTGCGCTCCACCGGCGAGGTTGAGCGTTGACGTTCGGCCAAGAGAAATACATAAATGCTATCGCCGCGTGAATACCGATTCAATTCCAGCGCCATTGGATGGTGCCGCTATTATCCCGATACGCGCGCCTTGGACATGGCAGACACAAGCGGTTCTGCATACAGGTATCACGACGTTCCGCCACACGTCGTTGACGCACTGGTTGTTTCGCCATCCGTGGGCAAGTTCTTTCATAAATATATTTCACACACGTACCCGTGCTCTTCAGTTAATGATGCGTCGCCGCTTCTGCGGACAAGTGGAAGTACAACCCAGCTCGTTGAACGCTCAATGTCAGCAATCTCTACTTTCATCCCCGACAATTTCACCGGATCGATAGCTGATTTGTTGAGTCACTTGCCGATTCTGGTCATTGTTGTGAACCGGCGCAAGACCAAGCATGGCGATCACTCAGTGTCGCACACGCGGGGATACAGCAAGATCACGATCAATCACTCTGGCAATCAATTTCGATTTGTCATCACGTTGCTGCACGAAATTACCCATGCAATTATCACGCACAAAGCGGCCGCGAAGGTCGATCCCCATGGACCGGAATGGAAAATGGCATTTGGTGAACTCCTCACCACAAGGCTTCCGCTATTTCCCGAGGAATTGCATGATTCCATCAGGCGCTATGCGCGTAATCCTCTCTATTCGACAGATTCCGACACACGACTCTCAACGATGCTGCGCAAGTATGACACACTGGATTTACGCCCAACAGTTGCGGAACTTCCTATTGGACAGATGTTTTCATTGAATGGGCGGGATACAATGGTAAAAGGGCGGCTGATGCGGAAGTCATATCTATGTACTACATCTGAAGGAAAGCGGTTTCGAGTCTCACCCGTGGCTCGTGTGCATACGATATACACGCAAGAATTGGCCTAACAACTCGTTGGAGCCAAAGTGTCGCGCAAGCGGCAGGCGCTTCCAGCGCCTGCCTTACCTCGCGCCACTTTGCCTCAACGCTGCCCGTTGGCAAAAAACAGATGAAACGAAATCTACAATTGTCTGGGTTGATCGTGGCGGCGTTACTCGGCGCGTTGCCGCTGTTGTTGATGTCCGGGGAAACGAATCCACCACCGGATAATCCCAGGTATCATTTCTCGCTCATTTCGGTCGACGACGGAAGCATCGGTCGCTTTGCTTTCCGCCATTCATACGATAAGCCAATCCAGTTGTTTGGTTTCGGATTCGAGGGCACCAATGTCTTTAGGGTGCGATTTGAGAGATACCAGAGAGAAGAAGTCGGACGGTGGACAAATGTCATGGTCTATTACTGCGGAACGGGAGCACAATACTATCCTATTGAACCAAACAAAGACTACGTGTTCTTAGTCGTGCTTCATCCATTTGAAGAGAAGGGAACGCGGGGCATTGTTGAACTGGAAGGGAAAGACATCCATATTTACTCAAACCCATTTGACACTGCTGAAATCACTGCGATGGCAAATAAGAAAAGAACACATGCCAACAAGCCGTCGGACCGTACGCGGTAACCCGCGCTGGTCAACGCCGCCGTTCTGCGGAAGAAGTATGAGACGCCAGAAATATGCTGATGGGACCGAAATCCATGTCGGCGAACGTGTCTTCTACCACGGTCAAGCGGGAAGAATCGTGATCGTCGCCGCGCACGGAGAATACGCTCCTGACTACCCGAAGGAGGAATGGAGCGCTATCACCACCGGGCTGATGATCCACTTCGACAACGGAGCCATACTGCATTTCGAATTGCCGGACGCCCATTTCTCCAAGAACTGGAAAGAAAGCTGGGATGGGACGCAGAACAACGGCGTCGAACCTATTCGGTGACCCGCAACGGACCCGCCTCAAGGTTCACGCCGCCCATTGGCCAGTATTGAAAGTAGAGGTGGCGACGGGCAACCCGCGCCACTACGCTGACGCCGCCATGCAAGCGAGACACAGTATTCGCTGGACGATAGACAAGCAAAACCCAGTCATCTCTCCTGGCGTCCTCCACCCGCCTTTTGACGAAGCCCGGGCCGGGGCGGCCCATATCGTTGAGCTGGGGAGTGCATACCGGATGCTCTACTGGGGCAGCGACCGAGGGGGCCGGAACTACATCCTTCAAGCCCAGTCAGCCGTTCGGACCCCCAATCGCTGGCGACCACTCGGGGATGTATTGATTGGCCCTCAGCGTGATGCCACCTACAATTCTCAAGGCCCCGGATTCCCTTTCCTCCTGCCGGTGACGCCCGCCCGCTGGTTTCTCTACTTCACCGCGTGGGGAACGCGGGCGAACGGCAAGCTGCCGAACACGACAGGAGTAGCCGTCTCGGACGATAGAGGCGCGAGTTGGCGCTACCATGCGGAGAACCCCATCATTCCTCTTGACCGACACTACGACGCTGAAGGGACCGGCAGCGTCTGGGTCTTGCGCGAGAACGACAGATTCCGCATGTACTATACCGCCATCGGAAGATACTTCCCCAAGCCCCACGGTGTCGCCACCGGCCACGGCGACACGATTCCGGAAATTGGAATCGCCTATGCCGAATCCGAGGATGGAATTCATTGGCAAAAGCCCGTCGCTCACCTTCTCGTCGCCCCGCGGGGCCGTGCCGTGACGCCGTATGAGTACATTTGTTCAAAGCCCTGTGTCATCAAATGGCGGGGCGGGTACGTTATGTGGGTCAACACCTTCGGGACGGCCTACCGTGTCCACCGACTCACCAGCACAGACGGGCTGCACTGGCAGTGGGCCGAGCGGCACGGGCCGGATGGTGAGCTTGGTGTCGGGAACGTTGGAACTTTCGACGACCAGCAAAGGTCATACCCAACCGTCGTCTTCCGCAACGGCAATCTCCACTGTTGGTTCACGGGAAATCGCTTTGGGGCAACTGGTATGGGCTACGCCTTGGCCAGTGCACGACCCGAAGACGAAGGGGGCGAAACTGGCGAACAAGGCGGTTCCGGCGGCCCAGTAAATGTCAGATAGCGAACCCGAGCTTGCGAACTTTATTCTCAAGCGGCGCATTCCCTGCGGGCAGCATCACGCGCGTGAACCGGAACTCGCGGCGGATGGGGTAATTCCGGCGGAGTTGCTCAAAATGCCTGCCGCGCGTTTTAGCGTCCGGCTTGCCGCGCGTTTTAGCGTCCGGTTCACTGCGCGTTGGGGCGTCTGCCCCGGCGACCGCGCGCAGGCGCCGGTCATCGGCCTCGATATCATAGACCTGCCGCACGATCTGCCAGAGCACGGCTTCTTCGCTTTGGCCCGCGGGCAGGTCTACGCGGATTTCCGGAACAATGGGCGGCGGCAATGCGCCTTCCGGAGTCCAGGTTGGCTCCACCCCTAGGAAGCGGCAAGCCGCCTGATACACCATGACGGTTCCCATGACCTTACCCTCGAACGAGTGGCCGGCAATATGCGGCGTGGCGATATCCGCTTTGGCCAGAACATCGGTCCGGAACTCGGGCTCGCCTTCCCATGTATCTATTATGGCATAAGCGACTTTGCCGGCGGCGCGGCAAGCCAGAAACGCGTCGGAATCCATTACGGCCCCGCGCGCGGTGTTAAGAAATATAGCGCCAGGCTTAAGCCGCTCAAAGAAGCGCTCCTCGGCCAGATGCCAGGTTGGGTAGCTGCCGGTTCTGGTGAGGGGCACGTGCAAGCTCAGAATATCGGCCTCGGCCAACACTTGCGCCAACGGCAGGAAGACCGGATTTTTTTCGGCCGCCTGCCCGCCTGCCCAAGCCCGGCCAGGGAGCCCGGTCAGGGCCTGCCGGGGCGGATCGTTCTGCAAGACACGCAGACCAAGGGCTTGCGCCTTCTGGAGAACCTTGCTGCCCACGTTGCCGACGCCGACGATGCCCAGCGTTTTGCCTGAAAGCGTAAACCCATGGCGCTGAGCAAGGCACAGCAAAGCAACCGCAACGTATTCCGCAACGCTGTTAGCGTTACTGCCCGGCGCCGCGCACCAGTTGATGCCGGAGCGCTCGAGGTAAGGCAAGTCCAGATGATCCGTCCCGATTGTGGTCGTGCCGACAAACCGGACGCGACTGCCCGAGAGCAGTTCGCGGTCCACGCGCAAGGTCGAGCGGATTATAAGCAACTCGGTATCCCGCACTCGCGCGGCGGTGATTTCCTTTGGCGGTAGAATCAGCAGATCGCCCTGCGGCCCGAACGCCTCTAAAGCATAGGGAATATTGGTGGCGCAAATTATTTTCATGGCCGGGGACAGCAGCTTATAACCCGGCAACTTGCAGATCAAGATTTCAATCAGGACCCTGGCCAGGCCACTGGGTCAAAGGCTCTAAGGCGGGCTATGCCCGCAACCCATTATCCAACACAATATCCAATATTCAACAAGGAATATCCAATAACCAAGTTCAGAGAATCGCCGACAACGTGTAAGGGGTGTTTTTGTTTCCTTTCTTCATCATTGGTTATTGAGGGTTGGATATTGGATATTCTTATTACAAAGATACACGCAAAAATGTGTATCTTTACGGGAAATGGTCTAATGTAGTGCCCCTAAAGTTTCTTTACAATTATCGAATTACGAATTACGAATCATCTTCCGCATTTGGCTTGCGTTCTTGACCGCAATATCCCATAAGCATTACCAGTTAGAACCGGAGCAAGTCATGAAGCGATTCTTGGTTAGCCGCTGCCCAGTCCGCCCGCCTACAACGCTACCCAGCCCGCAGTCGCTACGCTCCAGCGTTGCGGGCGGATGCGTAGTATTGCGGGTGGGTTTATATGTCTTGGCGCTCGGCGCGCTTTGTGCGCCGGCCGGCGCCACCACCTACACGTGGAATGCGAATACCACGGGCGACTGGTCCGCCGCCGCAAATTGGACCCCTTCCGGGCCGCCCAACGACGGGGATGACGCCGTCATCACCAACTCCGGCGCGAGCGTGATCCTCTCAAGTTCCTCATCGAACCTGGCTTCCCTTACGCTCAGCAAGACCCTCACGTTCACCAACTGGGACACGGCCCTGACGGCAACGAACGTTACGATTCTGACGAATGGCGCCATGACCCTGCCCGCGGCGTTCACCAACAACCAGATGTCCAACCGGGTGTGGATTGTGTGCTCGAACCTTCTGGTCGCATCCGGCGGCAGTATTTCCACGGACGGAAAAGGATATAAAGGCGGTCCCGTATCAGGAGGGAACGGCAATGGGCCGGGCTATGGCCAAGGCGTGAACGGCAATTGGGATTGCTCCGGCGCCGGACATGGCGGCAATGGCGGCGATGGTGGAATCGAGACCGTCGGCAGGCTACCCGGCGGAAGTGTTTATGACTCAACGAACGCGCCGACGAGTCCCGGCAGCGGAGGCGGCAGCAGCTACGCCGGCGGTGTAACCGGCGGCAGCGGTGGCGGAGCGGTGCTGATTGAAGCAACCGGCGCAGTGACGGTCAACGGCGCCATTAACGCCAATGGAACCGTTGCCGGCGGTGATTTGTATAGCGCCGGCGGTTCGGGCGGCAGTATTTACATAACCTGCGACATATTTGCGGGGACGAATGGCGTAGTGAGCGCTGCCGGCGCCAAAGGCCAAACCTACGGCGGCGGCGGGGGTGGCGGACGTATAGCGGTGGCATACAATCCGGCATCGCAAAGTTCCGCGCCGCCCCCGTCGGTCCGGTTTTCCGTCTTGCTGGGAACCAACGGGCCTGCCAGGTGGGCGAGATTTAATGAATTAGAAAACTATTTTGGAACGGCAAGCGAGTTGGGAACGCTTTACTTTCCTGACACAAACATTCTGGACGGAACGTTCATGCCACACAGCGGTAATTTGATAATTCCCAACTTCACTTCATGGGCGCTCAATAGTCTGACGATCAGCAATGGAACGCTGCAATTGGTTGGAACGGGATTCATTACCGGCAGTACCGGGGTGCTGCATATGGCAACGGGCGGCGTTATCAACTGTGGGGGCAATCTGACGCTGACCAATGGCGGGGCGCTATACGTATATGGCGCCGTGACCAACAGTGGGACGCCCGATTATGGTTCGCTGGTGAGCGTTACCGGCGATATTTCAATTGCGTCTAACTCGTGGGTTTATCCGTATTCTCAGAACACGAACGGCGGCTCGCCTCTTTTTCGCGTGCGTAATCTCATGATAGCCACCAACGGCGGGATCAATGCCAATGGAACGGGCTTCGATCGCGGAGGAGACGGATCGGCGGCCAGAAACGGGTTGGGCCCCGGCTATGGTTACGGGAACGCGAGCTACCGCCCTACAGGCGCCGGTTACGGTGCACCAGGGGGCCGGTCCTCTTTACTCGCCAGTCGGGGCGCAACCTACGGATATTCCAATGCGCCGGTTCATCCGGGCAGCAGTGGAGGAGAAAGTAAAGTCGGTATCGGCTATATGGGTGCTCGCGGCGGGGGGCTGATC
>JACPGN010000092.1 GCA_016182435.1 Lentisphaerota bacterium
ACTGAAACTGACCAAGAAAAGCATGGCCAAGGGTGCATGCAATAAAGAAGCCAAACGGAAATGGGAAAAGCCCACCTGGCAGGATGTTTCCGGTGGAGTAATGGCTCAGCCTTATATCCGGTTCACTTGATTTTTAGATCAAGGCGGATTATCCAGCGGCTTGAGCGGGCCGCAATTCCCCGATCAGAATCCGGGTAATTGCGACAGAGAACAGGACGCGACCGCGCGGAATCGTCCTTGGCCAGTACTTGGACTGTCTTCGCGGCTACAGGCGTTTTTCACGTTCAAATCCTGTAGCCGCGCCACTTGAGAGGCGCGTTGCAGTCATTCCGCTTTTTCCGGGATTCCCTGGCTGAGCTCGGGCAGGCCGCTACACAACTCACCAGGAAATCGCCTAACTCAGCTTGGCCCATGAAAGGACAGCTTATGCAGTTTGCTCCTCATATAAAATGGCGCCGCGAGAAATTCGGCGCGGTCGTCTTTGACACGCTGAACGAGAAAATTTATGTCACCAATGCCACCGGAGGCGACATCCTCAACCTGCTCGCGCAGGGCCTGGATGCCGCGGCGATTACTACCCGGCTGAAACAGGAGTTTACGGGCGACCCGGCCCAGATCGAAGCGCATGCGAACGCGTTTCTGCGCGGGATGCAGGCAGCCGGTTTCCTGGCAGCAAACAGCGCGGGGTCCACATGACCACCGCGCCCGACGCCATCCCCGGAGCATCGGTCGAGCAGTATGAGGCCCCGCTCTTTATCGCCTGGCAGATTAACGCCGAGTGCAATCTGAACTGCTTCCATTGCTGCGAAGAGGCCGGCCTGGCCTTTCCCGACCAGATGAGCAAGGAGCAGATGCTCGACCTCTCGGCGCAGATCGTCAAGGCGCAGATTCCCTACGTCGCGCTCTCCGGCGGCGAGCCCCTGCTGTGCAAGCATTTCTGGGATGTTCTGGAATACCTGCGCGCCAATCGAGTCAGCGTAAAAATTGAAACCAACGGCGAATTTATTGACGCCAAAGTTGCCCAACGGCTGAGCGCTCTCAAGCTGCGCTCCATTCAAATCAGCATGGACGGCGCCAGCGCCAAAAGTCACGAGGCTTTGCGCGAACGCGGCAACTGGCGGAAGGTGATCCGGGCCTGCCAGCTCCTGCGGGAAAAAAGCGCCAATGTCGAGATAGTCTTCGTGCCTACTCGCTTCAACATTCACGAGGTCGGCAAGGCCGTGGACTTAGCGGCCTCGCTCAACGCTTACGGCTTTTACACCGGCAAGCTCATGCGTATCGGCCGGGCCGCGCAAAATTGGCAGAAGCTGTGTCCGTCCGACGACCAATACCGCGAATTCTTTGCCGTGCTGGAGCAGAAAAAGGCGCTCTATAACGGGCGCATGAAGGTGTTTAACTATCCGTATGACGTGATCGAAGAACTGCGCTACCGGCTCGCGGCGCCCGCAGCCAGCCTGCTCGTGCTGCCTAACGGCAAGGTGAAACTGATCGGACCCCTGCCCTTCATTTGCGGCGACCTGACCGTTATGTCGCTCACCCAGGTCTGGCGCAACTACAAGAAAGCCTGGAAGGATAAGCGCGTCATCGAGTTTGCCAGCCGCGTCCTCAAGAATCCCGCGCTGGTCGCCGAGGCCAACCGCTGGAGAGAATTGTGAGTTTCCGGCTGCCCGCCTTGCTGGCTTGCCAGGGCGTAGCGCTCCGGCGGAGCTTGGCTACCGCCGCTGGCGCTCTCCGCTACCGATTCTTCCTGGTGGCCGGCCTATTTCCTTATCTCCTGGGAGCGGCGGTTGCCTACCGGACTGGCGCAACCACGGATTGGTGGCTGCTGTTTGTGGGATTAGCCGGTGTTCTCGCCGTCAGCGCGGGCATCGAGGGGCTGAACGAATACTTCGACAAGCTAATTGGCACCGATCGAGTTTTTGAATTGGCCGACCCAGGCTCCGCCGACTCGCCGTCGCGAAGCGCTATGGCGGAGCACGGGGCGAGGCGCCCTAAGGCCGTCTGGTCTTTGCCGGTCGGGCTCTCCGGCTTTGGCGTTGCCTTCCTGATCGGCATATATCTGACCAGCCTGCGCGGCTGGCCGATTCTGGCGTTGACGCTCTTTGGCGGGGCGGCGGCCCTCTCGTATCTTTGCCCAGGCGTCCATTTGTCCTACCGCGGCCTGGGCGAAACCGTCATTACCCTCAGCTACGGGTGCGGCTTGACCCTGGGCGGCTACTATCTACAGGCCGGGCGTTTGAGTTGGAGCTGTGTCTGGGCCTCGCTGCTGCCCGCGTTGCTGATTCTGGCCATGACGCTGGCTAACGAGGTCCCCGACTATCACGGCGACCGGCTGGTCGGCAAGCGCAATATCGTCGTCCGCATCGGCCAGCGGGGCGCAGCGCGTCTCTATGGCATCGTTACCGCCTTATGTTTTATCCTATTACTCATCGGATTACTCGCCGGCATTTACCCGCCGTTGCTGGGCTGGGCTTTTCTGCTGGTGCCGCTTGCGTTTGCGAATGGCCTGGCGGCGCTGCGGCTTTATGACGCGCCGCTTCGCTTTTGCCGGGTTATCCGCGGCGCTATACTCCAGTATGTCCTCATCACACTGCTGGCCGCCCTGAGCTACGTCTGGGGCGGATGAATCCGGCGGGCATAGGTCATAAGCGTCTGTTGTATGAACATATCTCATCACAAGCTGGAACATCGTTTGCAAACGCTAGGCCGCCGGAGCGCCTTGCATCGGCAGGAGGCTGAAATCCTGCGCGACATGGCGCGCGCGGAGCGCCCCGAGGTGGCGTTGCGGCTGGACTTTCTGGAACGGTATTTGCCCGTGCCGCCGGCCGGGGCGCTGACCGGGCGGGAGTCGCTGATCGGCTCGGCGGCCGACCTC
>JACPGN010000100.1 GCA_016182435.1 Lentisphaerota bacterium
ATTGACCGCCAGCTTGAAATCCTCGCCGCGCGCAGCGTGAACCTGGTTTCCCTGCCGGAACTGCGCCGCAAACTCGAAGCCGCCGCCGCGGCTAAGCGACCGCTGCGCGTCAAATACGGGGCTGATCCCTCGGCCCCGGATATTCACCTGGGCCACGTCGTGGGCCTCAACAAGCTACGCGAGGTCCAGGAGCTGGGCCATACCATAGTCTTCATTATCGGCGACTTCACCGCCATGATCGGCGACCCATCCGGACGCTCCGCAATTCGTCCGCCGCTCGCGCCTGAGCAGATTGCCGCCAACGCGCAAACGTACCAGAACCAGGTTTTTAAAGTGCTCGATCCCCAGCGCACCGAGGTGCGTTTTAACGCCGAATGGTGCGCGCGTCTTGCTCCGGCCGATTTCCTGCGCCTGGCTTCCCAGGTAACCGTGGCCCAAATGCTCGCGCGCGACGACTTTCAGAAACGTTTCCAGGATAAGGAGCCCATCGCCCTGGCGGAATTTCTCTACCCGGTTATCCAGGGCTATGATTCCATACAGGTCCAAGCCGATATTGAGGTCGGCGGCACCGACCAGTTGTTCAATCTGCTCGTGGGGCGCGACCTGCAAAAGGCCTGCGGCCAGGAACCGCAGGTGGTCCTGACCCTGCCGCTGCTGGAAGGGCTGGATGGCGTGCGCAAAATGAGCAAGAGCCTCGGCAATTACGTGGGCGTCACCGAAAGCCCGCGGGAAATGTTCGGCAAACTCATGTCAATCCCGGACAACCTCATGGGCCGGTATTTTCACCTCGTTCTGGGCTGGAGCGAAGATAAGGTCCGCGCTCTCGAACAAGCTCTCGCGACCGGCCAGAAACATCCGCGCCGGGTGAAGGACGAACTGGCCCAAGCCATCGTAGAAAAGTTCCACAGCCCAGCGGCGGCGCGGAACGCTTCCGCCGAGTTTGCGCGCATGTTTGCCGAACACCAGCCGCCGGATGACATTCCAACGGTCACAATTCCAATGACCCAGCGTAAAAATGGCAAGCTGGGCATTGTGGCGCTTCTGGTGGCGGCCGGCTTGGCCGAGAGCAATGGCGCCGCCCGGCGGCTCATTCAGCAGGGCGCCGTCCGCATTGGGCAAGAAGCAGTTACCGATATTACCGTGGAGCTGGCCATTCCGGAAGGCTGTGTAGTCCAGGTGGGCAAACGCGCCTTCGCCCGGATCGTTTCCGCTAGAATTTAAATTGCTTGACGCTACAGGAAGCCTCTGGTATTTATGCCATCAGATTTATCCACCCTAGTAGCTTCGGCGAACGGGCGCAGAGCCATCTCGCAGGAGGTGGCTCTTGCTTTTTCCGGGGGAGGCGCGCATGAAGACGTTTGTCTATGTTGACGCCTTTAACCTCTACTACGGCTCAGTCAAGGGCACCCCGTACAAATGGTTGGATATTAATGTCCTTTGTCGGATATTACTTCCCCACCATTCCATTGGACGGATCAAGTATTTTACCGCACTGGTTGACCATAGGCCTGATGATCCCAGCCAGCCTACGCGCCAACGGGTTTATCTGCGGGCTCTTCGAACCATTCCCCATTTGGAAATCATTTATGGGCATTACCTAACCCACGTTGTTCCCATGCCCGTGGCTAATTCGCAGCCAAACCAGCCATCTCATGTCAGGGTTATCCGAACAGACGAGAAAGGGTCAGATGTGAATCTCGCCTGTCATCTTATGATGAGATGCGCATCTCGGTTTGTTCGAATGCGCCGTGATAATGTCCGGCGATTCAGATCTCAAAACGCCAGTTGTCATGGTGCGAAACGAACTAAAATTGCCGGTCGGCGTGATCAACCCACAACAAAGGCCCTGCCGAGCCTTGAAAGACACCGCTGAGTTCTACAAACATATACGTCCAGCGGCGTTGCAGGCCGCGCAGTTTCCCCCCGTGCTGACAGACTCCATGGGCACATTCAGCAAGCCGGCAAATTGGTGAAATCTTCCAGAAACCATGAATCAAGCAACCCAAGAATATGCTGAATGGATCAAGCGCATCGAAGATGCGTTCGTGGGACCAAGCACCCTCGGCATTCTTCCATCAAGAAGCCGCCCGGTCCGTTTCTTGCAGCATAAACCTGGGCGCTCGCATTCCGGCGCTTGTCTTAAAGTTGGTCATCCATGTTCTCATGGCAGTTTGCCTCTTGTATCTACACGCATAAGACCGTCTCAGCACCAAACTCGTGAGTTCAAGGTTTCCCGCAGGATCAGTCTCAGGCCTTTGCGGCCAGCGGTTGTTTTGAGGTACATTTCGCGGCGTTCGGCATCTTTCTTGGAGAAGAAGTACTCACAGAAGATCAGACGGAATGGGCGGCGGGGTGCGGTTGCTTTGGACTGGCCGCGAAAGTGCTCGGTGAGACGGCGTTGTAAATCTGTGGTGTAGCCCACGTACAAGTCACCATCGTGCATGGAGAGAAGGACATAGACACACTGTTGCAGTTTGGAGGGCATTGCTTAAATCATACGGTTGGGTTGGGCAAAAGGCAACCTTGTTTCTCTCTTGGTTCTCTCTTGGGAAAAGAATCAAGGGAAGATAGGACAGTGAAGTAGAACCTGCGGTTCACTTCACCGCCACGCAGTGAACTTCGTTCTACTGCGTGGCTCCGCGAGCAGGGCTCGAACCTGCAACCTAGTGGTTAACAGCCACCCGCTCTACCATTGAGCTATCGCGGAAGAAAGTGGATAAAACATGCTGAACAATACCAAGGAATTAAAGCGTGTCAATTCCTGTTGCCAAGGACATAGGTCACGCCCGGCCGGGTTGATTTTCACTCTGTTCCCGTGCGAATCTGTAATCAGTTTTCGTCGAATCCAGGCTCAGCCCGCGTTGCATATTCTTCAAAATGAATCATGCGCCATGGACCTGAATGCCGTTTGGTATGGAGGGTGCCCCGAAATTCAGGATCATTATGCTGATTGAGCCGACACGAGAGATGACTTGTGTGTCCGATGTAAATTTCGTCTTTTAGATTTACCAGAATATAGACGAAATATGACATAATGGGGATAACGAAAGTTTCGGTGGCAGGGCTCGAATCCGTCAGCCGACGGATTAACAGCCACCCGCTCTACCATTGAGCTATCGCGGAAGGAAGTGGATAAAACATGCTGAACAATACCAAGGAATTAAAGCGTGTCAATTCCTGTTGCCAAGGACATAGGTCACGCCCGGCCGGGTTGATTTTCACTCTGTTCCCGTGCGAATCTGTAATTGTTATACCCGAAGCATTGGGTAATATTCCGGATGAATATTCTTTTAGTCTATCCCGAGTTTCCGGACACGTTCTGGAGCTTCAAGCACGCGCTTGAGTTTGTGCGCAAGCGCGCGGCCCTGCCGCCGCTGGGCCTGCTGACCGTGGCCGCCATGCTGCCGCGGGAATGGTCCAAGCGGCTTGTGGACACCAACACGCGCGCGCTCACGAAGAAGGACCTGGCCTGGGCCGACATGGTGTTCATCAGCGCCATGGTCGTCCAACGCGAATCGGCGCGCCGGATCATCGCCCAATGCAAGGAGGCCGGCCGGAAGGTTGTCGCCGGCGGTCCACTGTTCAGTATCGAGCACAATGAGTTCCCGGACGCGGACCATTTTATCCTGAACGAGGCCGAGTTGAGCATCCCGGATTTCCTCCAGGACCTGGCGCAAGGGCGCCCGCGGCGGATTTACTCTTCGACCAAATTCGCGGACCTGCGCCGAACGCCCGCGCCAATGTGGGAACTGCTCAACTTCAGGCATTATGTTTGTCTGAGCATCCAGTTTTCCCGCGGGTGTCCGTTCACATGCGACTTCTGCAACGTCACCGCCCTGCTGGGCCACCGCGTACGCATTAAGACTTCCCGGCAGATCATCGTCGAACTGGATAGTCTATATGCCCAAGGTTGGCGCAGCGACGTGTTTTTCGTGGACGACAACTTCATCGGGAACAGGCAGTTTTTAAAAACCGATTTACTGCCGGAGCTGATCCGCTGGCGCAAGGTAAAAAAAGGGATCGTGTTCAACACCGAAACGTCGCTCAACCTGGTTGAAGACCAGACCTTGATGGAGATGATGGTGGAAGCGGGGTTCAGCAAGGTCTTCATCGGCATTGAGACGCCGGCCGAAGAAGGCCTGGCCGAGTGCGGCAAGCATCAAAACAAGAACCGCAATCTCGTGGAAGACGTCAAACGTATTCAGCGCACCGGGCTCCAGGTGCAGGGCGGGTTCATTGTGGGCTTTGACAGCGACCAGCCTTCCATCTTCAAGCGGCAGATCGAGTTCATCCAGAAGAGCGGGATCGTGACCGCGATGGTCGGCCTGCTCCAGGCCCCTCCGGGAACGCGG
>JACPGN010000027.1 GCA_016182435.1 Lentisphaerota bacterium
CACATACACGCCATTGCTGGGCAAGACGAAAAGAATATGGCCGTTGGTCAGGACTTCCACGTCAAAGCCGGGGTCGGTGTACTCGCGCAGGTTGCTCGGCACAATATATTCCCAAGTGATGGCGCCCGACATATCTACCGCCACGATTCGCGGCACACTGTGCGCTTCGGCAAAATAGGTCAAACCGTTATAAGCTTTCGCTTCATCATAAACGTCAACATACAACTCGGAGAGCGAATCATGGGTTACGGCATTGACCATAATAAGGTCATAGTCCAGCGGGTCATTAACCACCCCGTCGGGGGTCAAATCAACGCCGAAGTAGATGTAATAAACACCCGGCGCCAGACCGGCAAGACGCAGAACTTCGGTTGAGGAAAGATCAACAAGCGCTCCCTGGTGCGTGACCTGAAAACCCGGCTGCCAGAGTCCGCTGGCGGCGTCAAAAAAATACCAGGCTGAACCGGCATTAGCCAGCAGCCACCAATCCGCCGTCCCCGCCGCGCCTTCCGCGTTCAACTGAATGGCCAGCGATAGAGAGTTGCTCTCGACAACGGTCACCGTGCCGCCGCCGCCATTGGCCTGAATGGATGGAATAACGCCCAGGGCGCGCGAGGAAACCAGCGCAATCCAGGCAAGTCCAATTAAACGCTTGCTAAATGAGTTCATACCATCTCCTTGTTGTAAAAGCGCCCGTTTGCCGTGGTCAGTTGTAACGGTGCCTAAATGCTATGCCCTTACCAGTGGGTTATCAAGCCGATTCGACAGCCCTCAACACGACTGGCCCATTCTAAGCGCTAATCTGTAAACCATTTGGTCAATGACGGGTAGAAAGGCGCTGGCCAGGTTGTTTTAAGGGAAGAATTTGAAGTGCATTTGCGCCGGTTTTATGTTTGGATATATCCTATCTCGCCGCCGGAAAAACAGAAAAAGCTCTCGCCCGCCGGCGCTCAAGCGCATAGTCGCGGAAGTTGTTTATGGAAATTGAAAGCGGATAATATGACGGCAAATCCTGAATCCAAAAGTCTGGCGCGCGCGGAGGTTATTCGCCTGGCCATGATCGGTTGCGCTTCCGGCAATGGTCATCCTTATTCGTGGAGCGCCATTTTCAACGGCTATGATCGCGAGCGCATGACCCGCGAGTGTCCGTTTGCCGGTATTCCGCAGTACCTGAACAAAGAGCCGCCGGACACCCTGACCATTCCCGGCGCGAAAGTCACGCACATCTGCTGCCTCGGCGATGGCGGCTTCAGCGCTGAGCACGTAGCCCAGTGCGCGCTTATTCCAACTGTGGTCGCCAGACCCGCCGACATCATCGGCGCGGTGGATGCCGTCATCATCGCCACCGACATCGGCGCAGAGCACGTTGAACGCGCCCGGCCATTTGTTGAAGCCGGGTTGCCGGTCTTCGTGGACAAGCCGCTCGTGGATAACGAGGCCGACCTGCGGACCTTTGCCGGCTGGGTGCGCGCGGGCGCCGCCATCATGTCCTCGAGCTGCATGCGCTATGCCCGCGAATTCCAGCCGTACCGCGGCGCGCCGCGCGAGCTGGGCGAACTGCGCTTCGTCAGCATCACCACGCCGAAAAGCTGGGAACGCTACGGCATTCACGCGCTGGAAGGCATTTACCCGATCATGGGGCCGGGATTTATCTCGGCGCGCAACACCGGCACGGCCGAGCGCAACGTGGTGCATCTGAAACACCGCTCCGGCGCGGATGCGGTGGTGGTCGTCAGCGCCGACATGTACGGCGCCTTTGGCTGCCTGCAGCTCGGCGGCACCGCCGGTCATGCGCAGGCGGCTTTCGCCGACACGTTTTTCGCCTTTAAGGCACAGTTGGCGGCGTTCATCGAATACCTGCGCACGGGCGCGCGGCCGTTCCCGTTCGCCGAGACGCTGGAGCTGATGCAACTGGTCATTGCCGGCATCCGCAGCCGCGAGCAGGGTGGCCGCGAAGTGCTGCTCGAGGAGATCGAGACAAGACCATGCAGTTAAAGGCCTGGAAAGAATACCGAGTGTCGGCGCTTATGCTGGGCACGGCGCAATTCGGCTTTCGCTATGGCGTGGCCAACCGCGTTGGCCAACCCGGCTACAGCGATGTCCTGGCCATAATGACCGCGGCGCTCGAAGGCGGCGTGAATTGTTTTGACACCGCGATAACCTATGGCGACAGCGAACTCGTGCTGGGCCGGGCATTGCGCGAGCTGGGGGCAGCCGACAGCGCGTTAGTTGTCACCAAGGTGCGCCATTTGACCAGCGCTGAATTGGCGCAGCCCGACCTCGCCAGAAAGGCCATTGAACAATCCGTGGCGGCATCGCGCCAGCGCTTGCAGTTGGAATGTATCCCCGTGGTGCTTTTCCACCAAGAGACGGATGCCGCCTACCTGGGCGTGCTCGAGGAGCTGAAGGCGCGGGGCTGGTTGCGCCATGCCGGAGTGTCGTGCGGTAACCAGCCGGGTCCGGCGGCAAAGTTTGCGGCGGACGAGACTGTTTCCGCCCTCCAGTTACCGGGCAACCTGCTTGACCG
>JACPGN010000101.1 GCA_016182435.1 Lentisphaerota bacterium
TATCGTCGGCGGCACAACCTGGTCCATCGAGGGCATCGAGGACTGGCTGCAGTTTGCCGGCGACCTGGTGGAGCGGCCGGAGGTCATCCATGCTCAGGCCGAGCGCAAGACCCAAACGGCTTTGGCGATGTTTGACCGACTGGCTGACGCCGGCGCCGATTTCATCCATATCGTGAACGACGTCGCGTTCAACGGCGGACCGTTCATCTCGCCGGAGCAGTTCCGCGAGTTTATCACCCCGTACCTGGGAACCCAAGTCCAATATGTCAAGGACCGGCGCGTTATTCCGTTTGTTCATTCTGACGGCAACATCATGCCGATCCTGGACGACTATCTCTCGCTGGGCGCGGCCTGTTTTCAATCGGTGGATCCCATGGCGGGCATGGATATTGCCGAGGTCAAGCGGCGTTGCCGCGGGAAGATGGCGCTGATGGGCAATGTGCAGTGCAGCCTCCTGCAGGATGGTCCCAGGGAGGCAATCCGAAAGTCGGCCAGGTATTGCTTAGAAAACGCTGCGCCGGGCGGCGGCTATATTTTTTCGACCTCAAACACGATTTTTCCCGGTATGCCCCTGGCAAATTATGAGTACATGCTGGAGGTGTATCGCGATTTCTGCGCGAGCCGGGCGTAGCACACCCCATTACCTTCTATAGACAAGACTTCCTACGGAACTGATATGCGCTCCCCATTACAAATCATTTATTTTTGACTTTAACATATTTTATGATAGAGATAACAAATACATGAAACGGAAACCGGTTTCAACCATATCAGCGCGGGTTACGGTGACCCGTGTGGCGGCGGAATGCGGGGTCAGCGCCATGACCGTCAGCCGTGCCCTGCGCAACGATCCCTGCGTGGCGCAAAAAACGCGCTCATGCATTGTGCGCGCCGCGGACGCTTTAGGGTATCGGGTGCGGATCGGATACGGCCGCCCCCACCGGACAATGGAACAGCCCCGACCGGCGGTGGACGTCATCATGGGAACGGCATTGATCCCTGAAAGCCAGTTTTATACGCGCCTCCTTTTCGCTATCGAGAAGGAGTTGGGCCGGCAGGGGAATGACTGTCTCATTCGCACCTGCAACGGCACGTACGAAGACTTCCTTTCGCTGTGCGAAACTTTGCGGCGTTCTGACGCGACGGGCCGTCTCTTTGTGGGCTATCTTCCGGTGGAGCAGATTCAAACGCTGATTGACCTCGATCCGCAATTGATCCTCGTGGATCATACGGGCGATCCGCGCCTGCGCGGCCAGTATGAATACGTCGGGTTCGATACGCGCGACGCGGCGCGGCTGGCCCTCCACCACTTGTGGGACTTGGGTCGCCGCCGGATCGCGCTGGTCCGCGGTCCGTTTGCGCACCACTTCGCCCGTGAAACCGAGCAGGGCTACGTCGAAACGCTGGCGGAATACGGGCAAACGGCGGACCGGCGCCTGATTCTGGAGACAGATTTCAGCGCCGAAGGCGCGCGCCAGGTTCTGCAAACAGCCTTGGAGGGCGGGCTCGCTTTCGACGCAGTCTACACAAATGACGAGATGGCCACGGGGGTGCTCCGGGCGCTGCATGAGCGGAGGAAGCGTGTGCCCGCCGACGTCGCGGTGGTCGGCTGCGACGGGCTGCCCATCGGCCTGCAGACCATTCCCCGGCTCACCACAGTGACCATGGACTATGGAACGATGGGGAAAGCGGCGGTGGAACGTCTTTTTGCCCGCCGTGACAACCCGACATCCGTTTTCCGAATCCGGATGGCGCCCGCGCTCGTTGTCCGGGAAAGCACGGGAGGGGAGCCATGTTGAAAAAGTACGATCCGGATTTGGTGACGCTTGCCGACGCCCAAGGGGCGGTCATGATCGCTCCAGGATTGCAGGGCCGCATCTTCTGCCGGTTGGGTGGCGACTTGATCCACCGGCTCGATGTGGCGCGGCTTGACCATCCGGCGTCGGATGAGTTCAACAACCTCGGTGGTCATTCGCTCTGGCCGGCACCGGAAGGAGGCGCGTACGCCTTCAACTATCCGCCGGGCAGCGACACCTGGCGGGTTCAGGACGGGATCGCCAACGCGCCGGCAAAAGTCGTGGCGGCGGATTCCCGGTGGGCCGTGGTGGAAAAACAAATTCAATTGACCAATCGAAAGGGCTTCAACGTCAAACTGCTCTTCCGGCGCCGCGTACACTTATTGCCCATGTCGGAAACGGCATGGCCGTTCGCCTCCATCCGCTATCGGACGGAAGACACCCTGTCCCCGCTCGAGGATTATCGCTGGCGGGATATCCTGGTTGCGCCCTGGTCGCTGGAGCAATTTCCCGGCGGCGACGGGGTGACGGCTTTCGCGAAAGTGGCGCGGTCTGATGATGCGATCAATTTCGACTTTTACGGAATGCCGGAGCAGCCTTTTGTTTACGGACCAGGGGTGGTCATCATGCCGCTGGGCGGCAAGGCGAAATTCCAGATCGGCGTCAAGGTTTCGTCCCGGCCCGCGTTGATTGGCGCCTTTGACCGGCGGCGCTCCCTCCTCATCGTCCGCACGGCGGAACAGCAGGACGGTCGCTATTTCAACATCGCGGACAACGCCCAACCGAACGGCCCCTGGTCGGCGGCCGATCTTTACAGCATCTTTAACGGCGGCGAGATGGCCTTTTTCGAACTGGAAACCATTGCGCCCCTGAAGACGCGGAAGGAATGGGTCTGCGCGAGCACCCTCTGTTCCACGACGGAAATCCGGCGGGGCGCGCCGGATGAATTGACTCGCTTCGCACGGGAGTGTTATGGCGTGCCGTTGGCGTGAGTCAAACGCCTGCGATGGGCAAGACGATTCGGCGAACACACAACACACGGGAGGCGTGACATGGGATACCTGCCGAAAGAAGAATCGGAACGGCGCATTGCCAGGGTTCGGAGCTTGCTGGATCAAAGTGACCTGGATGTCGCATTGGTTTACTATGACGAGTTTAACATCGGGAACGGTTGGTACCTGACCGGCTGGTGTCCCCAGTTCGAGAGCGGCATGGTGCTGGTGCCGCGTCAAGGCGACTGCTTGCTCCTGGGAGGGCCGGAGAGCGAACCGTTCGCCAAGCTCGATAGCGCGATCGTCGCGACCCGTAATTTCCCCGTCTTCATGGTCCCGGACGAGGAATATCCGAACGCAACCATCCTCGATTTCCCCGCGCTTTTCGCCGAACTCAACCGCTTGTTGGGCAAGGTCAAGCGCGTGGGGCTGGTGGGTGGAGGACGGATGCCGGCCGACTGCCATCGCCAGATCGAAAAAGGATTCGCGGGCACGGAACTCGTCGATCTGACGGGGGATTACGTGCGTCTGCGTTTCAACAAGTCCCCCTGGGAAATGGAGCAAATCCGATCGGCGTTTGCCATCGCCGATTCCTGCTACCGGGCCATGAAAAAAGCCGTCCGGCCCGGCGCCTCGGAAATTGACGTGGCCGCCGAGGGTGAATATGCGGCCCGCAGCCGCGGCGCCAGTGGTTTTGGGTTCAGCGCGATTGTCGGCAGCGGACCACGCTCGAATGCCGTCGTTCCCACCGCCTCCGCGAAGAAACTCTCCGCCGGTGAGCTGGTGATGGTCGGCATCGCGCCCAAAGTCAACGGGTATGCGGGCGTCGTGGGCGATGCCTTGCCGGTTTCCGGCGCGTATACGGCGTCGCAACGCGAATGCATGAAGATTCTCCAGGAAGCCTTCGCGCTGACCCGGGCGCAGCTCGTGCCGGGCAAGCGGGGACATGAGATAGATGCGCCGGCACGGGCCTTCTTCGCCCAAAAGGGCTTGTCCAAGTATCTGGTCTGCCCCTTCGCGCATACCATCGGTCTGCACGAGGCGGAATCGCCGTTCTTCGGCCCGCACAGCGATGACGCCTTGCAACCCGGCATGGCGGTCTGCGTGGATATCAGCTTTTTCGGCCACCCGGAGTGGAACGGCGCGCGGATCGAAACGGGCTATGAGATCGCGAGCAAGGGCGCGGTTCCCTTCAGCCCGGCCATGGATAAGCGGTTTGAAACATAGGGGGGCAATCCATGCCAATCTTGCGGGTGCTTTTCGGATTCGACATGGAGACGGATGTCGGCAGTTGGACTCCGTTCTATGAGGGGCTGATCCATGGGACTCCCGTGATTCTCGATGTGCTCGAAAAACACGGGGTCACGGCCACGTTCTTTTTCACGGGCGCCGGCGCGCGCAAGCATCCGGCCGTCGTCCGCCTTGTGCGCGACGCGGGACATGAGATCGGCTGCCATACGCTTTTCCACGAAACCATCGGGGATGCGCTGTACGATATTCCCGGTATGACGCCTGTTTTGCCCGAAGAGGTGGAAAATCGTCTCCGGCTGGCGACCGAATGGGTGACGGAGGCCGGCGGGGTCCGCCCCGTTTCCTTTCGGGCGCCACGCCTCCTCGGTTCCACGGCCATGGTGAACGCGCTTGAGCGACTGGGGTACGTGGCGGACGCCACCTACCCGATGTATTTTTTCCGCGAGCGGCTGGCGCCTTATCATCCCAGCCGGGAAGATTGGACGCGGCCGGGCGACCTCCGCATCCTGGAGCTTCCCAATTTCGCTGATCTCTCCATGCCGTCCACCGATCCACATGGCCGGGACCGGGATCAATGGCCGCTCTTCCGGACCGGCGCGGAAGGCGAGCTGATGCGCCGCATCGAAGGATTCACGGCGTATTGCGCCAAGGCCGGGAGCGAGGTGTTTCTTGGTTTCTATTTCCATCCCTGGGAGTTCCATCCCATGCCGCGGGGTGAAATCCACTATGGGGAAGGATCTGTCCGTCCCAAACCGTTCATCGTGAAGAACTGCGGGCCGTTCGCCGCGCGGCGTTTGGATCGTTTGATCGGCGACCTGCTGGCCCGTGGCGCGGCCTTTTTTCAGGCGCGGCAAATCGCTCAGGCGCCAGGCGCCGGTTCATTCTCATGAAGGTAACTGCATGACAAGTCCGTCTCAATCGGAAACGTTGCCGGAAGTCTATGGCCGGCTGGGCGCTGAATCGCTGGCCGCCTATTATAGCGGCCCGTTTTCCGCGCTGTCCAAGGATTACTTCGCCCGCTTCAGTCGCGACAGCGACCAGTGGCCGGGGTCTAGCACAAAAACATACCAATGGCAAAAAGAGGACATTTCTAATGAGTCGAAAATGAGGACATTTCTAACGAGTCTTGACACAAAAAGGCAGGAGGTTGACAACCGTGATGCATCACCTTAATTTACGTCAAAAATTGTTCAAATAATGGGGTAAGGCTCATTATGTCTTTGAGCACTAAAATGACCAGTCGGGAAAGATTTTTAACCGCCCTGCGCTGCGGAACAACGGACCGGCGGTTCCGTTTAGAGCACGGCCCCTGGCCGTCCACCCAGAAACGCTGATGAAACAACGATCGAAGAAACCGCCGACTGCCGGATTTATCAGGATGCCGACGGTGTTGTGAGAAAAGAATTGAAAGTCGGACCCGACACGTCCATGCCGCAGTTCCTGAAATTTCCCGTGGCCAATCGCCAGGACTGGACGGCTGTCCGGCAACGCTTGAACCCGGAAGACGCTGCCCGGCGCATTGGCGCAACGGCTCAACTTCAACGGCAATGCGCCGATCCGGACACACCAACACTGCTGCCCATCTGCGGCGCGTTCGGCCATCCGCGCAATCTGCTGGGCGATGAAGGCCTGTCTCTGATGATTTATGATGATCCGGCTTTGCTGGACATGATCTTGGAAAATTGGCTGGACCTTTACGTCCAGCTCATTTGCCGGCTTAGTCGGGTTGTGCGCGTGGACGCGATTATGATCTGGGAGGACATGTGCTATAAGAACGGCCCGCTCATTAGCCCGGAACATTTCCGGCGCTTCATGTTAAAGCCTTACCGCAAATTCATTGAAGCGGCCCGCTCCGGCAATGTTGCCGCCATGATGGTGGATACGGATGGCGATTGCCGGAAAATGATTCCCCTGTTTCGGGAAGCCGGGGTGGATTGTCTGCTGCCATTTGAGGCCCAGGTGGGCATGGAGCTGGATGAGATCCACGCCGCCTATCCCAAGCTATGCTTAATCGGCGGAATTGACAAGCGCGCCCTGGCCCGGGATCGGCGCGCGATCAAGACCGAAGTGAACCGCGTAATGCGGATGTTCGATGGCTTCGGCGGTTACATTCCCACGCTGGATCACACCGTGCCGCCCAATGTGCCCTTGGACAATTTCAAGTATTATCTGGAATGCGTGCGTAGTTATGAGCCATGAGCGGCCCAACCCCCAAGCAGAGGATGCTCAATGCCTACCGGGGCGTTCCCAGCGACCGCCCGGCGGTCGCGCCCGAGTTCTGGTATTATTACCCGGCCAAGCTCCTCGGCGTGGACATGATCGAATTCATGCGGCAGGTGCCGTTCCACCAGGCGCTCAAAACCACGTTTACTAAATTCAACTGCGAAGGCTGGGGTATCGCCTTTGCCGGTATCCCTAATGACCGCGTCAACAGCGCCAGCCAAGAGACTTGGTTAGACGCCGATACCCTGGAAACTCGAACGACGCTGAAAACATCCCGCGGCAATTTGACCAGCGCTTCCCGGATAAGCCGCGCGGAGCCGGCGTGGATCATCGAACGTCCGGTGAAAGATCTGGAGCGGGACCTGCCGGCCTGGGAAGAAGCGGCTTTTGGCGGCGAGCCCGAGGCAATGGACGTTTCCCCGCTGATTAAAGCTTGGACTGAGGTGGGCGAAGCCTACCTGTTGGAAGCCAACTTGGGCGTGCCGTTCTTCGATTTCTATGCCGGCGCGCGCGCCGGCGGATTCGAGGCCGGCGTCTATGATTGCCTGAACATGGATCTGCAGCCGACCCTGGAGGCGCTGCAGCGCAAATACATTGAACGCCTGGTTGGCATTACGCGCGTAATCTGCCGGCGCACGCCGCTGGAGAGCCTGTTCCTCGGCTGCTCCTGGAGCTGTAATTCCCTGGCCGGGCCGGAACTCTGGCGGCGCTGGGATAAGCCGGTCATCCGCGCCGTGGTGGAAGAAGCCCACCGGCACGGACGCTTGCTGCACCTCCATTTTCACGGCCGGTGCGTAGAGACCGTCGCCGATTTCGCCGAACTGGGTATTGACTGCGTCTGCCCGTTCGAGCGTCCGCCGGGCGGCGATATTGAGGGCCAGGAAGGCTTGCGCACTGTGGCGCGCGAGCTGGCCGGGCGGACCACGATGAACGGCAACGTGCATACGGTCGCGACCCTGATTCGCGGCGCGCCGGACGACGCGCGGCGGGAAGTTCAGGAAATCCGCGCGGCGTTTCAGGGCAATCCGCGCGTGATCATCGGCACCGGCGACCAGGTCGGTCGCGAGACGCCCGAGGAAAACCTGGTGGCCATGATCGCCGCGGCCAAGCGCGCCTGGTGAGTAGTTGGATTGCTCGGCTGTGGTGGTTGCGGTACTTCGGCTTCTGTAGAAGTCGAAGACGGATCGTGTTTTGCGAAGGATGACTAAGAAGGTGGCCGGGAAATGTCAAACGTCCCCGATGCTTCGAAAAACCCACCTGTGCGGTATTGATGTAGCCACGCGCGCGTGGATGTTTTTCCGTTCCGGGGAGCGCAATGTTCTATCGAACGTGGCTACAATGCGGACGCCTGTGCTTTTCCGAAATTGGGCTTGATCTGTCCGGTGGAAGGGGATAGACTCAAATTGTTGATGACACAAAACAAAATGGGTGATCTTTATGAAAACATTGAACATTCATGAGGTAACAACGCAACTGTCCGCGGTGTTGGCGGAAGTGGAAAAAACGGGCGAACCCATATTGATCTGTCGCGACGGCCATCCGGTGGCGGATTTGGTTCCTCATCATAAACGGGAGCGGTTATGTCCGCATTCGGTAATGAGCCGGATCAAGATCAAATATGATCCGACTGAGCCGTTAACGCCTGACGAATGGCCCGTGGAGAGCAACTGATGCTGCTGGACACCTGTGCGTTATTGTGGCTGGCAGAAGGCGGCGCCTTGTTAAGCGAAAAGGCGCGGGAGGGAATTACTGTGGCGCCGGCGGTCTATGTGTCGGCGATCAGCGGTTTTGAGGTCGGACTCAAATATCGCAACGGCAAGCTGGAACTTCCCGCTCCACCCGGAGTCTGGTTCAAGCAAGTGGTGGATCATCATGATCTGGCTGTTTTGCCGTTGGATGCGGAAATCTGCGTGGCGGCGGCCGAATTACCGGCGTTTCATAAAGACCCCTGTGACCGTTTTATTATCGCCACTGCCCGGCTGAATAACCTGGCGGTTATTACCGGAGATCCAAGGTTCGGGCAATATGGGGTTGAAGTCGTGTGGTAAAATCCAATCCGTCTCTGCCGGATGTTGCGGTTCTGGTTTGCGGCGAAATATTTAGTATTTAAGAGCTGTCCCTAGCGCTAGCCTGGCAATCCGCGCGTGATCATCGGCACCGGCGACCAGGTCGGTCGCGAAACGCCCGAGGAAAACCTGGTGGCCATGATCGCCGCGGCCAAGCGCGCCTGGTGAGTATGCTCATAGAATTCAAATTGTCCGCAGCCAGATCCAGGCAATCGTGACCAGCAGGGACAGTGCCGTCACCGGAATACCGATGCGCGCGTGTTCCTTGAAGCTGATGATGACGCCATAGGTCCGGGCCTGTTCGATGGTGATCAGATTGGCGATACTGCCGATGGTGATCAGGTTTCCGGCGTAGGTGCTCGCCAAAGCCAGCACATACCACTCGGTCACGCGCGCCGGATTCAAAAACTGGATAATCAACATGGTCGCCGGCACGTTGCTGACCACGTTACTTAACACAGCCGAAAACACGGTCAGCAGGTACAGATTGTGAATGTCGCTTCCGTGGCGCTGCAGGTCCGCCACCAATACCGCCGGCATTCCCGTCAGCATTATGCCCTCAATGACGATGAACAGCCCGCAAAACAGGGTCAGCAAATGCCAGTCCACTTGTTCGAGCATGTCGCGCGTACGCATCTGCCGGCTGCAGAGCAGGAGCCCGGCAATTGAAAGCGCCGTCAATTCCCGCGGGATGTGGGTGAAAAACAACACGATCAATGCGCCCGTGGCCAGCAACCCCTTGATGCTTTGGCGTCGGTCGAATTGCGGCCAGCAAGCCGCTCCGGTGTGGGCCGGAGGTATTCCCTGGAACCTTCCGCGATATAGCCAGGCAATGACCCCATAGGCCAGGGCCAATGAAATAACCGAAGGAACTCCGCACCAGGCCAGGAAGGGCGCGAATTCCAGGCGGCTCATCTGGCCAATCAACATGTTCTGCGGATTGCCGATGATCGTGGCGGCCGAGCCGATGTTGCTGGCCATGGCCATCCCGATTAAAAACGGCACGGGATTCAGCCCCGCCTGGAGCACCGTGACGGCCAGCACGGGCGTGAAAGCCAGGCAGATCACATCGTTCACCAGGATGGACGATAATATAGCCGTCACGGCCATAACGATCGGGAGAAACAATTTTTCGCGGGTGATGATGCGGCTGAGCCGCAGAACCGTCCACGTGTAAAACCCGCCCACGCGGAATTGGGCCGAGACCACCATCAGGGCGTAGAGCAAGAGCAGGGTGGGGGCGTCAATTGCGCGCAATGCCTGGGGCATGGCCAGCGCGCCCGTAGCAACCATGGCAATGGCGCCCAGCAGTGCGATGCCCGTGCGGTCTATGGCCAGCCCCGGCACGCCGCCCATGGCCACGCCCAGGTATGTGGCAAAAAAAATGCCGGTGGCCACCAGGCCCATCCAGTGTTCGGGAATCCAGTCCATGCGCGGTAAGTCTATGTCGGAACATTTAGCCCTGCAATGACAATTCCAGCATCCGTCATTACCCGGTTCGGCTTGCAAGGAAAATAATTTCCCGTGCGCATGGCGTATTTCTCCCGCGACCTCAATACGGACAGTCTCCGCCTTGCCACCGAATCCGCGGCTCAGCCATGAAATCCGGCGCAAAGAATGCGCGCGCGACCGGGTCAACTCGGCGCCGGAGCGTCACCCGCGAATCGACGCCCGGCGCGCACCAGACAGTTTTGCCGTTCACCATCACTCGCAGAGCGCGCTGGGTCAGAGCATAAAGGGATACCGTCTGGGTATTCAGGCTCGTGCACTTGATAACGTGACGCCCGTCGGGACAAGACCACCGCTTCAGATCAATGAATTTATCCGCGGGAACGATAACCAGGCCGCGAGACAGGAATACCGGGCGCACGTCGGCCGGCGGCACGAGGATGTTCGCGACCTGCCGGCCGCCGACCCAGAGCGCGGCTGTGTGCGTGTTGTCGAGGTCGGTGTTCAGGAGGTAGACCGTCGTGACG
>JACPGN010000102.1 GCA_016182435.1 Lentisphaerota bacterium
ACCGGCGCGATGCCGGCCTGGTTAGTGGTGTTGTAGATCACCGCGATGCGCCCGCCCCCGCCGCCTTTGTTGCCCGAGCTCGAAAGACCCGTTCCCTCACCGGCAGCCGAAACGAGGCCCGTGCCCTGAATGGCGGCGCAGGAGATATAGACGCCCCCGCCCGCCCCCGAGCCGCCATAGGCGCCCGATCCCTGCGCGCCATCGGCCACGATAGTCCCGTTCACTGTGACGTTGTCTGTGGCCTCGATGCGGATCGCGCCCCCGCCTGCGCCCCCGGTGGAGCCAGCGTTAGCCGATCCGCCGGCGCTGCCAGGCTCTAATGGCATTGCGGCATCGCCATAGGCACTCTTTCCGCTGCCATATCCTATGCCGCCGTATGTACCGGAACCGTAATTGCCCACGCCTCCGCCCGGGCCGAGGCCAGTCCCCCCGTTGACACCCGGATAGCCGCGGGCCGTGGCGCTTATCGCACCTCCACCTTGGACCGTCAGGTTACTGCAGGCGATATAGAGATTGTTGGAGTTGGACCCGTTGGTCGGCCAGGCGGCGACGGTCATCTGCGCTCCGGACTGGATGGTCACGTTCGTAGCGCTGAGCGTCGTGTTCCAGTTCGAGAATTTCAGCGTGGCCGTGTTGCTGATCGTGAGCGAACTCAACCACTCCGAGGACGGCGCGGAGTTGGTCAGCAGGATGACGACGGTTGGGTTCGTGATCACGACGTCATCGCCGGCCGCCGGCACGCCGCCACTCCAATTGGTTCCGACAAACCAATCGTTGGTGCTGGGACCGGCGGTAATCCACGTGTTCGTAACTGCTCGGCTTGGGACGGTCATCAGGAGCAACAGGAAGCCGCTCACCAGCCCGAAAAGCCCATGCGGCCAAATGCTCCGTGGTCGAATAGCCATATCTATAGCATCCCCATATAGCAGCGTTGATCTACCTTGTGAGGCAAGGTCATTTGGTTGTTTATTAACTATAACGATTGCGAACGATCATCAAGCAAAAAATATCAGTTCTTTTCAAACGCGAAACCACCCACCCCGGCGGGCGGAATCACGCAGGCAGGCTAAGGCTTTTTCAGGTCCCATTGCGTTCAGTTTTTCAGCAAGAGAGCTGGTGCAAGGCGGAAGGGAGCCGACGGCTTCAAATAAGGCGTTCTTGCGATGAAGATCAGTCCCAAATTCGGACTCGGTCGCGGGGCCGACATAGGAAAAGTTTGCATAGCGCGTAAGGAGGGTCTGACCGACCATGAGGCGGGCCCCGCGTAGAAAGACGGCTTGGTAAGGCTTGAGGACTTCGATGCTGGTATCGTCCACAAAGGGCTGATCGTTCCTATTCATTTCGGTCCCAATGTTTATGGGAAACTGCAATTTTTCCGCCGCAGCCACAATTTCGGCCAACTTTTGCAGTTTCACGGCGCGCAGGCTGGGATCGGCGATATTGTGATTGCGCTCGGGAATGATGTTAAGCGCGCAGGCGCCCTGGGCCCGCAGGCATTCCAGCAGCTCCGGGGCGTTCGCTTCGCCCGCAGAGGTTCCATCAAGCCAGGTTACCATCGGCAAAGCCTGACACTCGCGCACCCAAGCTATAAACTCTTTCACCGGCGGAAATTTTTGTGCGCTTGTTCGCTCGTAGCCAAGGCCGCCGCGTTTGACCAAAGTAGAGCGGATTTTTTCTTCGATGACCGGGACCTCTCGCTCCCAAGCCTCAACCTCGGCCGGCTGCGCTTTCATCAGCCGCGCCCAGAAGTCGAACCGCTGCGCCGCGACACTGAAGTGCGCGCTGGCTTTTTCACGGTAGGCGCTGACAATGTGACGCTCGGTTGGGCATTGGCCTGGCGAAAGCGGTTTAACCTCCTTTTCGTAGTCAACGGCAATCTCCGGCACGCGCGCATTGATCCGCGCCACCAGCGCGGAATTGCGCTCCGCCGCCTGGGCGGAATAGTGTTCCAGGGTCAGCGCAGCGCTGGTACCCGGCCGAGGCTGCCGGGCAAACCCTGCGCCCATGATGTAGACGACGCCGGGTTCGCCCGGCGAATTAATATCCACCTGGGCATATTCGCTCAGAAACGCCCGCGTTTCCAGGTTCACGGTAACACGCAAGCCCAAGGTCAAACCGGCCGCCAGAAATTCCTCCAGCCCGTCGAGCACGTCAAAATCGCACAGGCCAACAGCATAAACCCCCTGGCGGCACGCTTCCCAGGCAATATGGCTGGGGGAATAGCCCCTGGCGTTGTAGGAAAAAAACGAATGGATATGCAGGTTAACGCGCGCGCATGGTTCCGGCAAATTGGCGTGAGCGTTCGCCGCAAGCTTCGCCAGCGCCTGAGAGCGCTCCGCGCGATTAAACGAATCCAACGCATGAACGAGCCGGGACTGAGCAGCGGTATTCATCATTTAATCTTAAAGGAGTTATTCTTGCGGTCGCCGGGAGCGTGAGTATTTATTATTCCCGCACCATAGGCACGAAGCGGACGGGCAGATCCTCTTGCTGTTCGATCCGGCCGTCGCGTTTGCGCAGGATAACCAGGCGCTGGAACATGCGCCCCACCGGCGCAATCAGGCGGCCGCCCTCTTTCAACTGCTTTACCAGCACATCGGGCACGTCGCTCGGGGCACAGGTCACAATGATGGCGTCAAACGGGCTGTGTTCCGGCCAGCCTTTGTAGCCGTCGCCGGCCAGGACTTGAACGCGCTGGTAGCCCTCGGCGTCGAGCGCTTGGCGGGCATGGCGCGCGAGCTCCGGGACGATTTCGATGGTATAGACCTCGGCGCCGCACTCGGCCAGCACGGCGGCCTGGTAGCCCGAGCCCGTGCCGATTTCCAGAACCTTGTCGCCGGGTTTAAGCTCCAGTTTTTCGGTCATGTAGGCCACAATATAAGGCTGGGAAATGGTTTGGCCGTAGCCAATGGGACAGGGGTAATCGCCGTAGGCCGTGGAACGGCTGCGCAGGTCTTCCGGGATAAAGCGATGCCGGCGCACCTTGGCCATAGCCGCCAGGATGCGTTCGTCGGTGATGTGGTAATCCCGCAACTGCCGCCCCATGGCGCGCCGCGCGGCCACCCACTCGGGCTCTTCATCCACTTTAGCGCCGCGGTCACTGGAGTTGCCAATGAAAGGAATCATGCTTGCCACCACCATAACCAACAGGGCCCATACCATAATTGCGATCCTCTCCTCAAAAAAAAGCTACAGCCTTCCATTGCTCAGGAGCATACAATTGATCCGCAAATTTGTCACGTGGAAATATGGGCATGTTGCTTAAATTAAATCCGGCCTCAACGAGGCCGGCTACAGAACGCCATGGGCGCACTTTATAAAGTGCGCCCATAACCTTCAATCGCATAAATCCCTATCGCATCTTATGCCGCTCCAATTCCTTCTGAGCCAGCTTCCCAAAAAAACTGAGAACGTGTGAAAAAATTGCGGACGACATTGAAGTCGTCCCTCCGCTCGTGGCCACGCCAAGAGCGTGGCAAGCGCGTTTTCCGCCGGAGGCGGATCCGCATTAGGCGGAATCCCGCGCCGCGCGGGATGGCGAGCCATTGGTGAAAGCAAACCGTCCCGACCAGAATGAGTCGGGATGGAGGGCTTGCCCGCCTGTGGAGGGCTTGCCCGCCTGTGGAGGGCTTGCCCGCCTGTGGAGGGTCCCTGGCCGACGCTCGGGCAGGCGGGTTCCACCCTGGCCGAGCTCGGGCAGGCCCCGACCGTCTGGATTCAATTTTTTCACACGTTCTGACCCATTGCAAATTATCGCTTAACCAGACCTCATCCTCTCCCTGGGGAGAGGGAAGGTTGTTTTGGACCACCTTCTTTTGATCTTGCCCCGCGTGTTTTCTTTCAGCAATATTGCCGGATTCACAACCAGTCCGGAACAGAGTTGATTATTTGGAAAGAGCTCATCATGAAGCGCGTAATGCTAATCGTCGGGGTACTGCTGGTTTCAGCAAGCCTGGCCCTGGCCGCCGCACCCAGAGCGGCCGCAACAACTCCTTACCCGGAGCGCAGCAGACCCGCTGAAAACAGAAACGATTATGAGCCGCCTTATATCGGACTGGCCGCTAAACTCGGCACGCTCGGTCCGGGATTGGAGGCCACCCTTGGCATCATTGACTGGCTGAACCTGCGCGCGGGCGCCAATTATTTCCGGCTGCGGCACGGCGGAGAAGTTGGCGAGGTGGATTATAATTTCGACGTCAAGCTGGCTTCGGTGCCCTTGCTGGCCGACTGGCATCCTTTCGCCAACGAATTCCGCGTCAGCGGCGGGGAAAAACACCAAAATCGGCGGCATCGAATTTACTCCCGAGCAAATCGGCGAGTTGAGCGGGAGCGTGCGTTTCAAGCACTTCGCGCCTTACTTTGGCCTGGGCTTCGGCAATGCCGTGCTGGATGCCGACAAGACCTGGGGTTTTGTTTTCGATATCGGGGTTATATTGCAGGGCAGCCCCAGCGTGGACCTATCGGCCGACGGCGCCATGGCCAATAATCCGATCTTCCAAATGGCTCTGGCACAGGAGGAAAGCGAGGTTCAGGATGATGCCGACGTTTTCCGGTTTTATCCGGTCCTCGCCTTCGGCATTTCTTACCAGTTTTAACTTACGGCTTTCGGCCCGTCCGCCGGCGGCGCCAAATCACAATTAAGAGCCACAGGAACGGATAGCAACCAAAACCCATGAAAGCCTTTTCCTTGCCCATTAAGCCGGATTGGGAAGCTTTCGTCGCGTGTATCCGGCGCAGCGGCACGCCGCGGCGGGTCCACTTCATCGAACTCTACCTCGACCAGGAAATCCAGAGTGCGCTTGTCGAGGAGTTC
>JACPGN010000103.1 GCA_016182435.1 Lentisphaerota bacterium
AGGATCCAACCAAAAGCATCGCCAAGCTGCTGAAGGAAAAGAGCGCAGTGGCGGGCGATGCCATTACCGTGCAACGCTTCGCGCGCTTCCAGGTTGGCGAAGCGGTCTGACTTCTTTAATAAGGGGCATGGTTCAAAGTTCACAGTTACCGGGTTCACGGTTGATCGGATTTATGCTCAAAACCGCCGACCGCTGAACTGTGAACCTGGAACCGTGAACCGTGCCTAAAAAGGCATGAATATTCTGGTCACCGGCGGCGCCGGCTACATTGGCAGCGTCACGACCGAGCAGCTCCTGGACGAAGGCCATAAGGTGGTCGTGTTTGACAACCTGGAGCGCGGCCACCGCGCCGCTCTGGATCCCCGCGCGCAGTTTATCGAAGGCGACTTGCGCGACTATTCCGCCATTGAGCGCGCCATGCTCCAGACCCGGGTGGAAGCGGTCATCCACTTTGCCGCTTATGCGCTTGTGGGTGAATCCATGGAACACCCCGAGGCCTACTTCGGCAACAACCTGCGCGGCGGCATCAACCTGGCCGAAGCCATGCTGAAAAGCGGCACGCGCCGGATTGTGTTTTCCTCCACTTGCGCCGTGTACGGCCAACCGGAACGCTCGCCAATCACCGAAGATACGCCTCAAGCACCCACTAATCCGTATGGCGAATCTAAGCTCATGTTTGAAAAAGTACTGAGCTGGTACCAACGCCTCCACGGTTTCCAGCCGGTCTTTCTGCGTTATTTCAACGCCTGCGGCGCATCCAGGAAGTTCGGCGAAGACCGCAACCCGGAAACGCATCTGATTCCCAATCTCTTGCAAGTGGCCCTGGGCCGGCTCTCGGCCGTGAACTTGTTCGGCGACGATTATGATACGCCCGACGGCACGTGTATCCGCGACTATATCCACATCGCTGACCTGGCCCGCGCACATTGCCTGGCGCTGGTCAGGGACGTAACCGGCGCCGTTAACCTGGGCACGGGCCATGGTTATTCGGTCCGGCAAGTGCTTGATGTCGCGCGCCGGATTACGGGGCATCCGATTCCTGTTTCCGTGGCTCCCCGCCGGCCGGGCGACCCCGCTCGGCTCGTGGCCGCGGCGGCTAAGGCCGAACGAGAGCTTGGTTGGCGCCCGGAACATAGCAGCTTGGAAGAGANNNTAATTGCTCGCACTCTAATCGAACGTTTATTGGTATGCTGAAAGCATCCCTTTGGGAGTGCGGCGGTCCGGCAATGCCGGACCAGCGGGCAGAAGAACTTTTTTGAAATACGAACCTACTGTCTGAATCGCTGGGTTGTATAACTATGTAAAAGGAGGAAGTCTTCACATGAGAACTATTATTCTTCTGGCTATCGGATTGATTTATTCCGGTATTATCCAGGTGCAGCAGGTGGGCCTGCCCACCGGCTTGTCCGCCATAGCTTTCCTGGCGCCGGCGGAAGCCTTAGCGCAGGTGGGCTCGTCCATCAGCGCCGATGGGAGCGCGCCCAACAACAATGCCATGCTGGACGTGCAGTCACCCTCAACCGGCGACGGCAAGGGAATCCTGATTCCCAGAGTGACCCAAGCACAACGGACAACGGCAAGCGCATCGCTGGACGGAGGATTGCTTAACGATTCCGGCGATCTGCGCGGCGGCGTCGCGCAGGGCTTGATCGTCTACCAGACAGACGGCAATCAGGGTTTGTATTTCAACACCAGCCAGAGTGCCATTCCCGCCTGGGCATATCTCGGCGATGTTGCCGGACTGCTTGCATCTAACGTCTGGGCTGCGGCCGGTTCCACCACTAATTATCTGCCCCGCACCGGCGGAACTATGAGCGGCGCGCTAAACATGGGCGCACAGATTGTGAGTAACGTGGCCCATATTGATTTTAATGCTGATAGTGTCTCGGTCGGCCGCGGGGCCAATGGCGCTTCTTCCGGCGCGGCGGTGGGCTTTGGAGCCAATGGTTACAATGAGAGCGTGGCTCTGGGCAATTCGGCTAACGGAGCCGCGGAAGGCGCTGCCGTGGGGTTTAATGCCAATGCTAATTTTTCCGGCGCGGCCATGGGCTGGAATGCCAATGGTTTTTCTAATGGCGTGGCGATCGGCTCGCTGGCCAGTGGAGTTTCTAATGGAGTGGCTATAGGCTGGTCGGCCAACGGCCCTGATTATGGTGTGGCCATCGCTCGCGCGGCTAATGGCGCTACTTATGGCGCGGCGGTGGGATACGTGGCCAATGGCAGTTACTATGGCGCGGCGGTGGGATATCTGGCTAACGGCTACAATTACGGCGCGGCCATGGGCCGGGAAGCTAACAGCTATTGGTACGGCGCGGCCATGGGCTGGCTAGCTAACGGTTATGATTTTGGCGCGGCCATAGGCCGGCAAGCCAATGGTTACAATTATGGCGCAGTCGTGGGACATATGGCCACAGGGTATGTTTCCGGCGCGGCGGTGGGATTTTTGGCCAACGGGGTTCGGTACGGCGCGGCACTGGGCCAGGAAGCCAACGGGGCCTTCACAAATGTAGCACTCGGCTACCAAGCTAATGCTCAGGGCGGCCTTCAACGTATTGCCATCGGCAATAACGTGATCAATACCCAGAACTATACCGCCGCAGTGCGCGGCACGCTTTACTTAGATGGCGGCACTGGAGTAATGACCCGCGCCACCTTCGGCTCCGGTAACTGGACCGCCAAAGCCTTTGAGATTGA
>JACPGN010000093.1 GCA_016182435.1 Lentisphaerota bacterium
GGCGAATTCATGCGGCTGGGCGGCAACGCTCCTATTCGCGTGGATGTGCGCGTCATTGCCGCCACCAACCGGGACCTGGAAAAGGCGGTGCGCGAGCAAACATTCCGCGAGGATTTATACTACCGGCTGAAAGTGATCGAGCTATCCTTGCCGGCGCTCCTGCGGTATGACTGGCCGGGCAATGTGCGCGAACTGCGCAACGTGATTGAACGGGCTTTGGTGCTGACGACCAGGGACGAAATCAGCCTGGAAGATCTTCCGCCGGAGATGGCGGGCGGGACCCTCCCGACAAAAAGCGAGGAAACAGGATCACATCCCTCTGAGAAGCCCGCCCGGCTCGATGAAGCGGAGCGCCGGCATATTGAAGGGGTGCTCGCGGAATGCGGGGGCAACAAAGTGGCGGCGGCCCGCCGGCTGGGGATCAGCCGCAGCACGCTGTATGAGAAGCTGAAATTGCATGCTTAAGAACTTTTTGCTTGCGTTAATGGTTTGGAAAGAGTTAGATCGTTCCGTTAAGACATATTCGAAATGGTCATTGAAACAAAGGTTGCTTAAAAGAAAGTTATTCGTATGCATACGGTCCAGTTGGAATTACCTGACTTTGTGGACATCGAGCCCTTGGAAGTCCGTTTGATTGTGGCTGCCAAGCTATACGAGAAAGGAAAACTCTCATTGGGGCAGGCGGCACAGGCCGCTGGCGTGTCCAAGCGCGCATTCATGGAATTGGCCGGTCAATATGGCGTTTCGGTCTTCAATTATCCTGCTCAAGAAGTGAGCAAGGATTTCAGGAATGCGTGAAATTATCTCGAATGCCAGTTGCCTGATTGCCTTGATGAATATCGGGCGGCTGACGATATTACATGAACTATATGGGCACATTGTCATCAGCCCGGAAGTAGCACGGGAGGTCGGCGACATAGCGGAGCCTTGGATCGAGATTCGGGAAGTCAAGGACCAGCAGACTTTGAAAGCTTTGGCCTCGATTGTGGATATGGGGGAGGCTGGCACGTTGGCATTGGCCATGGAGCATAAGGAGGCAGTGGCGGTTTTGGATGACTTAAAAGCGCGCCGTCTGGCTACTGAATTAAATGTGCCATTCACGGGGTTAATGGGCGTCTTGTTGAAGACAAAGGAAAATGGCATTATCGCCGCGGTAGGCATAATTTTAACCGAACTCAAGCAGGCTGGCTTTCGGATTTCAACCGTCATGGAAAATGAGGTGTTGCGGCTGGCGCAGGAATAAGCGGTTGATTATTTGAGGGAAAGATAACCCTCTTTAGTGCCGGATCCTTCCGGTATATTCATCAGGCCAGGACCTTCCACGGGATCAGTTTGGATTTCCATACGCATTCTGCGCGCATTTCCGTCCAATCATATTCTGCCTTCTCCTTCCGTTGATCCCCTCGCGTCATAAATCTTGTTCTCCGTGATTTCGCTTGCAACCCTTTGATAAACTGCTATTTTTACCACTGGTTTTATGGCTCTTTTTCCACCATAGGCGGAATCCCTGGCCGAGCTCGGGCAGGCTGCTATGGCCTGAAAGCCCGTCGGCCGGTGGCCGGCGGGTTCGGCTTCTTGAGAAGTAATGGCGATGAAAACTGTAGGCATCGGGTTGCTGGGATTCGGCACCGTGGGGACGGGCGTGGTGCTCGGACTGCAAAATAACCAGGCGCTGCTCGAAAACCGCACCGGGCTCAAGTTGGAACTGCGGCGGGTGGCCGATCTTGACTTGGAGCGCGACCGCGGCGTCAGTCTGCCAGAGGGGGTCTTGACTCGCGACGCCGAAGCGGTTGTGGCGAGTCCGGAGATTGACATTGTCGTTGAGCTTATCGGCGGCGTGGATGCCGCGCGGCGCCTGATCACACAGGCTCTCCAGCAGGGCAAGCCGGTGGTGACGGCCAACAAGGCGCTCCTGGCCGAACATGGCGCCGAGTTGTTTGCGCTGGCGGAAGCAAAGGGCGCGGATATCTTTTTCGAGGCCAGCGTGGGCGCGGGCATTCCCCTGATCCGCTCCCTGCGCGAGGGCCTGGTGTCCAACCAGATCCGCAGCATTTATGGTATCTTGAACGGCACCTGCAACTACATTCTGACCCGCATGGAGCAGAAAGGACTGTCGTTTGCCAGCGCCTTGAAAGAGGCCCAGAAGGCGGGCTATACCGAGGCCGATCCCGCCCTGGATATTGACGGGATTGACACGGCGCACAAGGCGGTCATTCTGGCTTCGCTGGCTTACGGCTTTAACGTGCCCATGCGCGAAGTGGCGGTGGAAGGCATTCAAGGATTGGATGCCCTCGATCTGCGCTATGCCTCGGAGCTGGGCTATCGCATCAAGATGCTGGCGGTCATCGAGCAGGAAAATGGCGCGGTAGCCGTGCGGGTATGTCCTACGCTCGTGCCCGTGGCGCACATCCTGGCCTCGGTGAGCGGCGAGTTCAACGCGGTCTTGATCAAGGGCGATGAGGTTGGCGACGTCCTTTGTTACGGCAAAGGGGCCGGGCGCGATCCGACCGCGAGCGCGATCCTGAGCGACGTGGTTGACGCGGCGCGCAATCTTGTTTTTCATGCCGCGCGGCGCGCGCCGGGCTTCGTCGGCTATAATGCCCAGGGCAAACTGAAGGTCGTCGGCGAGACCGATGTGCGCTATTATTTGCGGCTGACGCTGCTGGACAAGCCCGGGGTATTCGGCCAGATAGCGACCATTCTCGGCCAGCACGGCATCGGTCTGGCCTCGGTCCTGCAGAAGGAGAAGTCGGCCGGCCGGCAGGTCCCGGTGGTGATCATCACCCATCACGGCAAGGAAAAAGAGTTTCAAGCGGCCCTGGACGAGTTGGACAAACTTCCGGTGATCGGCGCGCGGACGGTGCGGTTCCGCATTGAAGATTTTTGAAGTAGAATAATTAATGTAGCGAGTCGTTAATATCTTTACTTTGAGTGTCATTCCGGGCTTTCCGCCTCGGGCGGATCCGCCTGTGCTGGAGACCCGGAATCCAGACTTTCCGATCTGGATTCCCGCTTGCGCAGGAATGACAGCTTCAGAATTAATGTAAAGAAAAATTAGACTCACTACCTTTACAAGGCCAGGAACTATTAGCATGGGATTGATCGTACAGAAATTTGGCGGTTCTTCGGTGGCGGATGCGGCCTGTATTCGGCGCGTCGCGGCGCGGGTTCTGCAAACGCAGCGGCGCGGGCACAAGGTCGTGGTGATTGTCAGCGCGATGGGGGATACCACCGATGACCTGATTGCCCTGGCGCAACAGATTACGGCGACACCCAGCGACCGCGAAATGGATATGCTCATGTCCACGGGCGAACAGGTCTCCGTGGCGATGCTGGCCATGGCGCTGCACGCCTTGGGCGCGGATGCCGTTTCGCTGACCGGTCCGCAGGCCGGGATTTTCACGGACGGCATGCACCGCAAGGCCAAGATCAGGGGGATCAATCCGCGGCGGATCTGGAAGCACCTCAAGGCCGGCCAGATCGTGATCGTGGCCGGCTTCCAGGGCCAGACGCCGAAGCGCGACATTGCCACGTTAGGGCGGGGCGGGTCTGACACCACCGCAGTGGCCTTAGCCGCGGCGTTGAAAGCCGATCGCTGCCAGATCTTTACCGATGTCGAGGGCGTCTACTCGGCGGACCCGCGCATCGTAAAGCGGGCCCGCAAGCTGGATGAAATTGCGTATGATGAGATGCTCGAGCTGGCCAGCCTGGGCGCCAAGGTGCTCATGGCGCGCTCGGTCGAGTTTGCCAAGAAATACGGCGTGGAGCTGGAAGTATTGTCCAGTTTTTCCAAAGCGCCGGGAACGATCGTAAAGGAAGAGGTTAAGAGTATGGAAGATATTATTGTGCGCGGGGTGTCGGCGGATAAAGACCAGGCCAAGATTACTCTGGGAGGCGTGCCGGACCGTCCGGGGGTCGCGGCGCGGCTGTTCAAGGA
>JACPGN010000094.1 GCA_016182435.1 Lentisphaerota bacterium
GCTGGCGCTGGGTGGAAGCCGGACGGCCGCCATTCGGCAACATGTTTGAATCGCTGGTGGTGCTGGCCTGGGCCGTGGTGGTTGTCTACCTGGCATTGAGTAGCGCCCGCCGGATACCGGCCCTCGGCGCGGCCACGGCTCTACTGGCCACCCTGGTGCTGGCTTATGCCAGCACCTTTGAATCCGATATCCAGCCGCTGATGCCGGCCTTGCGCAGCAACTGGCTGACCATCCATGTTTTTACCTGCATGCTCGGTTATGGCGCTTTTTCCCTGTCTTTCCTGGCGGCCATCGGCTATCTCATCACGGCCCGGACTCTCAGCAGTCCCCACGCTGAAGTTTGCGAAACTTTTGAGATTGTCACGGCAAAAACCATCTCTTTCGGATTTCTCTTTCTCAGCGTAGGCATTATTACCGGTGCCGTTTGGGCCAATTCCGCCTGGGGCACCTACTGGTCGTGGGACCCGAAAGAAACCTGGTCGCTGATCACCTGGCTGGTCTACGCCATCTATCTGCATTGCCGTTTCATGCGCGGTTGGCGCGGCCGTCGCGCGGCTTACCTCGCCATCGTCGGCTTTCTTTGCGTGGTGATTACTTATGTCGGCGTCAATTTCCTTATGAAAGGCCTGCATAGTTACGCCTTATGATCGGAATTTCAAAATTGTATTGCGGGACGGTTGAGCCCTCCGACCTATTGCGCTATGGCCGCCAGACGCGCGACCTGCCCGCGCATTTGTTGCAGTATTCCAGCGATAAAAAACCGGTGGTGGTCTGGAACGTTGGGCGGCGTTGCAACCTGCAATGCATTCATTGCTATTCCCAATCCCACGACCGCGTCTACGAAGGCGAGCTTACGCTGGCGGAGGGGTTCCGCCTGATTGATGACCTGGCCGATTTCGGTGTGCCCGTGCTCCTTTTCTCCGGCGGCGAGCCGCTGCTGCATCCCGAAATCTTCAAGTTGATCGAACACGCCGTGAAGCGCAACATGAGAGCCGTTCTCTCCACCAATGGCACGCTCATAACGGCCGAAGCCGCCGAGCGGCTCGGCGCCGCCGGCATCGCTCATGTGGGCATCAGTCTCGATGGCTTGGCCGCCGCCAACGACCGTTTCCGTGGAGTAAAGGGGGCTTATAACCTGGCCTTGGACGGAATCCGCAACTGCCGGAAGCAGAATGTCAAAATGGGCCTGCGCTTTACGATTACCCGCCGCAACGTCCAGGATATCGGCGGCATTTTCGAACTGGTGCGGACCGAGCAAATCCCCCGGGTCTGCTTCTACCATCTCGTCTATGCCGGACGCGGCAGCGCCCTGATCCAGGAGGCCCTGCCGCACGCCGAAACGCGCGCAGCCGTGGACTTGATCCTGAAAACGACGCGCTCGTTGCATGAGCAGGGATGCGCCGTGGAAGTCCTGACCGTGGACAATCACACGGATGGGCCTTATCTTTATTTGCGCCTCCTGGCGGAAAATCCCCAACGCGCCGCCGCGGCGCTTGAACTGCTCAGGATGAACGGCGGCAATAACAGCGGGATCGGCATTGGCTGCGTGGGCTGGGATGGCGCGGTGCATCCCGACCAGTTCTGGCGCCACTATACGCTCGGCAATGTGCGCGAGCGCCCCTTCAGCCAAATCTGGAGCGATCCCGCCCAGGAACTGCTCGCTCAACTCCGCGACCGCAAACGCTTCCTCAAGGGCCGTTGCGCCGCCTGCAAATGGCTGGAGATCTGCAACGGCAATTTCCGGGTCAGGGCCGAAGCCCTTACCGGCGATATCTGGGCGCCGGAGCCGGATTGCTATCTATCGGATGAGGAGATAGGTATTGCATGAAAAACGAGCTGCGCCTGGTCTTCTGGGAACTTACCGCCCGCTGCAATCTGGCGTGCCAGCATTGCCGCGCCGAGGCTTTAGACCATTTTGCCGCGGGCGAGCCCGACGACGATCACCGCCACGATGGGCAGCGAGATGTAGTAATAGACGCCCGCGACGTTGAGCACGGAGCGGTAGATTTTTCGCAGACGCAGCTCGGCCAGGCTTGCGGTATTCAGCGTGTCAGCGTCAGTCTCGATGGCGCTTGCGCCGCCACCCATGATGCTTTCCGCCGGATACCAGGTTGTTACCAGGAGACCTTGCGCGGTATTGACGCCTTGCGCCGCGCCGGGGAGTCCCTGCAGGTCAATGTGACCGTCGCCAAGCCTAATCTTGCGGAAGTTGCGGATATTTTGAACCTGGCCCTGGAGCGCGGCGCCGAGGCCTTTCACGTTTTTGCGCTCGTTCCCGTGGGCTGCGGCGCTGAACTCGCTCCTGAGTTGCGCCTTGCGCCGGCCGAGATGGAAGAAATGCTCAAGTGGCTTTTTGACAAAGCGCTGGAATTGAAAAGCCGGTTGCACATCAAGGCCACCTGCGCGCCCCAGTACTACCGGATCATGCGGGAGGTGGCGCGCGCGCGGAAGATCGCCATCCGCGCTGAGGCGCATGGGATGCAGGCCCTGACCCGCGGCTGCCTGGCCGGCTCGGCTGTCTGTTTTATTTCCCGAATTGGCGATGTCCAACCCTGCGGCTATCTGCCCGTGCGCGTCGGCAACGTGCGCGAACGCTCCTTCAGCGAAATCTGGAATGAGGCCGAAGTGTTCGCCGCGCTGCGCGATCCGGCAATGCTCAAGGGCAAGTGCCGGGTGTGTGGCTACCGCCAAGTCTGCGAGGGCTGCCGCGCCCGCGCTTTTGTCCAAACGGGGGACTTTCTGGCTGAAGACCCGGACTGCTCCTATAGCCCCAATGAAAAACTGTGTCTCGCGCTTTAGGTTCGAGGAAAAGACGCTGCGCGCCATGATCGCCATCTATTGCGCGCGGATGCATGGTCAGGGCGGCCCGCCCGCAACGCTGGCGCGTAGCGACTGCGGGCTGGGGGCGCTTTGTGCGGAATGCGCCGCGCTTGAGCGTTATGCCCTGAACCGGCTGGAAAACTGCGTCTTTGGCGCTCAGAAACCCACTTGCGCCGCCTGTGCTATCCACTGTTACCAACCGACGATGCGCGAGAAAGTGCAAGCCGTTATGCGGTTTTCCGGCCCCCTGATGCTCAAATACCACCCCATTCTGGCGCTGGTGCATCTGCTCAGGAGGTTTCGGCGCCAGGCGCCAAAACCGCAAATGGCAGGGAAAAGTATGGGGGCTGATTGTCATTCCCGACCTGATCGGGAATCCAGAAAAATCAATGCTGGATTCCCGCCTTCGCGGGAATGACAGCGTTGAAATTCATAAGCTACCCACATAATTGAGGCGTAACAGGGAGAACAGCAAAGTGAGCGGCCGTTTCAATTCGATTGATGCCGAGCTGCTGCTGGCGCTGCAACGCGGCTTGCCGTTGCAACCGAAACCGTTCGCCGGAGTGGGCGCTGCTTTGGGATTGACCGAAGATACGGTCCTGGAAAAAACCGCCGCCTTCGTGCGCGCCGGGCTGGTCCGCCGGTTCGGGGCCGTCTTTAATGCGCGCGGCCTCGGTTATGAGAGCACGCTCTGCGCCGTTAACGTTCCGGAAGCGGACTTGGCCCCCATCGCCGCGCGGGTTGATCCGCATCCGGGAATAACCCATTGCTATCAGCGCTCCGGCACGCCGGCGCTGTGGTTCACCCTGACCGCCCCCGTGAACGAGTTCGGCCGTGAAATCGAGACCGTGGCCCGCCGGATACGGCCTTATGAATTGCTGAATCTGCCCACCCGGCGCACCTTCAAGATCGGCGTGATCCTTGACGTGCGCCGGAATGTTGATGCGCCTGCTTCCTCCGCGCCGGACGACCGGGGTCAGGGCGCTTTAACTCCGCCACCGGCCGGCCGGCCGTCAGCGCGGGTATTCAACGAGCGCGAACGCCAACTGGTGCGGAAGCTCCAGCGCGACCTTGCCCTGGTGGGGGATCCTTTTGCCGCCGTGGCCCGGGAATTAAACTTTGAGCACAACGAGCTGCTCGAGCTGCTGCGCGATTGGCAGCGAAACGGAATCCTGCGCCGGGTTGGACTTATTCCCCATCACCGCGAATTGGGTTTTGCCGTCAACGGCATGTGTGTCTGGAAAGTTGCGGCGCAAGACCTTGAAGCGGCCGGCCGAATCGTTGCCTTATCCCCCCAGGTTACGCATTGCTATTGCCGGGAGATGCATCCAAAATTTCCGTTCAACCTCTATGCCATGCTGCATGCCCACGATCAGGCCGAAGCGCAGAAACTGCGGGAGCGCCTGGCCGCCGCAGCAGGGTTATCCGGCGGGCAGATGCTGGTTTCCCTCAGGGAGTTCAAGAAATCCAGCCCGCAATTCTTTATGCCTCCCATAAATGACCCATAATGAGCGATAAATCAGTCTGCGCTTGACCTGCCTGGCAGTAAGTGCTAAACGATATTGCGCCCATGCAAACCAACCCCCACGCGCAAACGGTTCTGCCGGTCAGCCTGCTGCTGGAAAAAAGGCCTTGCCTGATCGTTGGCGGCGGCAAAGTCGCCGCCCGCAAAGCGAAACTGCTGCTGGAGGCCAAAGCCGGGGTCAGCGTGGTCGCACCGCAGGCCGATGAGGAAATCCACCGGCTGGCCAAGGACCATGCCCTTCACTACCTTCCGCGCGAATTCAGCGAGTCCGACCTGGATGGCGCCTTCCTCGTTTTCGCCGCGACGAATGACAAAGTGGTTAACCGCCACGTTCTCAAATGCTGCCATGCGCGCAAAATGCTCTGCTGCTCGGTGGACGGCAACTGGACCAGTAGCGATTTTGTCACTCCGGCAATCTTTCGCAATGGCTTGTTGACCGTCTCGGTCTCATCGGGCGGGCGGTCCTGCCGGCGCAGCCGGCTGGTCAAGGATAACCTCGCCCGGCACCTGGAAATGGTTGAGACCGCCGACCTCATCGTGATCGGCACCAGTCATCACCAGCTCCCGATTCAGCGGCGGGAGCCCCTCCACCTGGTAGGCAAGCGCATGGACCAGACCGGCCAGATGCTGATGCAGGTGTGGGGCATTCATGAGTTCATGCTTTTAGACACCTGCAACCGTATTGAGTTGATCGGCATTGTCTCCAAGGAAACCGGCATTGTGGAGCTACTCAAACGCATCATGGCCTTTTTCCACTTGAAGGATGAGGAATACTATGTCAAGCGCGGCTTCGAGGCGTTTGAGCACCTGGCGGTGGTGAGCGCCGGGTTGCTTTCCCAGTCGCCCGGCGAGCAGCATATTGTCGCGCAGGTCAAGGAGGCGTTGGACTTATCAATAGCGCGCGGCTGGGCCGGCGGCATGATGCAGGAGTGGATTAATGCCACGCTGCATCTCTCGAAGGATATCCGCCATGTGACCGGGCCATTGCTGCAGAATCGCGAGATTGAAGATCTTTGCGTGGATTTTCTGAAAACGGAATGCCCGGCCTTTGCGAATAAGCGCGTAGCAGTGCTTGGCACCGGCCTGGTGGGCACCGGCCTGATCCGGCGCTTCCTTGACTTGGGCCATACCTGCGAATGGGCTTACCACGTCAATAAACCGGACCTGCCGGAATCGTGGAAGAAATTGGTCGCGCTTTCCACCTTCAATGACCTGCCCGCGACCCTGCCGAAGGTTGAAGTCATTGTCTGCACCGCCTCCAGCCCCGGTTATATCCTCCACAAGGGCCATGCGCCCTTCTTTGATCAGACTAAGGAAATTCTGATGGTGGACCTGGCCATGCCCAGAAATGTTGAGCCGGCTCTGGATAACCTCACGCCCAACCTTAAAGTCGTGGACTTAGATGGCCTGAAACGCTGGTACCAGCGCGAAGTTCTGGACATGGCCAAGGTCTTTGAATTGAGCAAGCTGCTGGTTACTGAACATAAAGACCTGTATGCGAAAATCGTCCAGAGTTTTGCGAGCGGGAACGCGCTCGAGTAAGCTGGCGCTGGTCCAGGCCCGCAGCGCGCTGCGTAACCTCCAGGCAGCGCTGCCGGGCATTGCCTTCGAAGAAGTTCACTTTTCCTCGCCCGGCGATCGCGACCGTGCCAGCGACCTGCAGGAAAGCCCGCCGGATTTCTTTACCCGCGACCTGGATCAGGCGCTCTCCGCCAGCAAGCTGGACTGCGCCATTCACAGCGCCAAGGATTTGCCCGAGCCAATGCCCGCGGAGCTGGATTGGTGCTGGCTGCCCTGGCGCGAAGACCCGCGTGATGCCCTGGTGCTCTCCATAGGCAAAGGCCTCGCGGAACTGCCCGCGCAACCGCGCCTGGGCGTCAGCAGCGCCCGGCGCGCCGACTACGGCCGCAAACGCTTCCCAAAAGCGCATCTCCTGCCTATCCGTGGAGATATCGAAGACCGTCTCGCCCAGCTTGATGCCGGGGCCTATGATCTGGCGCTGATGGCCGGCGCGGCCCTGCGGCGGCTCGGCTTGGACGACCGGATTGCCGAGTGGATTCCATTGGCAGA
>JACPGN010000095.1 GCA_016182435.1 Lentisphaerota bacterium
CGAAATGCCTGGACCCCGCCAAAATCGAGGCGGCCATTACGAGCAGGACCAAAGCCATTGTGCCCGTCCATTTATACGGCCAGTGCGCCGACATGCCGGCCATTCGCCGGATAGCCGAGAAACACCGGCTGCTGGTTATCGAAGACAATGCCCAGGCCATCGGCGCCGCCGGCAAGGGCTTCAAAATCGGCGAACTAAGCGACGCCGTTTGCGTCAGTTTTATCATCCAGAAAAATCTGGGAACATTCGGCGACGGCGGCGCCGTCCTGACCAACCGCGCCGACGTGGACCGCCATATCCGCCGGCTGCGCAATCACGGCTCGGAGAAGCGCTCCATGCACAGCTTCGGGTTTAACAGCCGGCTGGACGACCTGCATGCCGGAGTCTTAAGCGCCAAGCTGAAGGTCCTCGATGCCGGCAATGACTTGCGGCGTAAATGGGCCGAGCGTTACACCGCCGGATTGCAGCCGGCCAGGCATTTCACGCTTCCTTACGAGACCCCGGGATCCCGGCATGTCTATCACCTCTATGTCATTGAAACCAGCCAGCCGCAGCAGCGCGACGCGCTGCTCAAGTTCCTGGTTGACAACGGCGTTGACGCCAAATGCCATTACCCGATCGCCATCCACCAGCAGTCCGGCTATCCCTGGGGCAAAGGCGCGCGGATCGTCGGCGCGCTGCCCAACGCCGAGCGCAACGCGGCCACTTGCATCTCGCTGCCCATGTACCCGGAATTGACGGCCGAGGAAGTGGATTACGTCATTCAAAAAGTCCTGGAATGGGACTCTCGCGCCTGAGGCCAGCGTAGGGATTTGACAGATCAGACAGATCCGACAGATCGGACGGACAAACCATGGCAGCTCCTTATCGCGTGGGCATCGTCGGCTTGGGCAAACGCGGTTTGTCCCACGCGGCCGCGTTCAAGGCCAACGGCAGCTTTGAACTTTCCGGGCTTTGCGACGTGGACTCCGCCCGCCTGGCCGCGGCGGCGGATAAATTCGGCGCGCCACCCGTGTTCACCGACGCTCGCTCCATGATCCGGAGCGCGAAGCTGGATGTGTTCTGCTTCTGCACGCTGCCTAACTTGCGCTTGCCCCTGATCCAGTTAGGGATTGAGAGCGGCGCCCGCTTGATCGCCTTCGAGAAACCCCTGGCCCTCACCAGCGCCGAAGGTTTGGCGATCAAGAAGATGCTTGATGCCGCCGGCGTCAAAGCCGTGATCAGCCACCAGCACCGCTACGGCGCGCATTATCGCAAGGCGCATGAAATTATTACCGGCGGCGCGCTGGGCCGCGTGCATACCGTCTACGGCACCGCCACCGGCTGGCTGATGCACATGCTCAGTCACTTAATTGATTACCTGCGCTGGTTCAACGGCAATGCCGAGGCCGAATGGGTCATGGCCCAGGCCGCCGGGCGCGGCAAACTGGCCGATCAACACCCGTCGCCGGATTATATCGCCGGCTTTATTCATTTTGCCAACGGTGTGCGCGGGATCGTGGAATGCGGCGCCGGCGCGCCGGACGTGCCGGAAGTGGACTACTGGTGGCGCAAGTGCCGCCTGGGCGCCCAAGGCACGGAAGGATTCGCCGAAGTGCTGACCGGCGGCGGCTGGCGCGCCGTCACCAAAAACGGGGCGCAATCCGGAACAGGTTGCATGAATTACGAGCTCGATATGCCTGGCTATATTCTTGAGATCGCCGACTGGCTGGATGACGAGCGCAAGATTCATCCCTGCAACTTTCATGGCGCCTACAAGGGATTTGAAATCATGATGGCGCTCTGCCGGAGCGTGATTGAAGGCGGCCAGGTGGCCTTGCCGCTGGCTTCCGGCGCCGATGAACTCGCGCAATTACGCGCGAAACTCCCTGCTAAACCCGTGCTTCTGGCCATGCCCCAGAACGCCAAAGAATACTCCTAATAAGCGTGTAGCCGCGGTCCGGCATTGCCGGATTACCGCGTTTGCGCTTTTCGCTTATATCACACCCCGCGCCAGCAGTCAGCGTTGCGCTGACTACTGGATGGCGGGGTGTGATAGGCCGCTAACCAAATCGGCGGGAGAGTTTTTTTCTGTTTTTTCCTTGTCCCGTGCCGAACCGTACGCTAACTTGCCTGCAAACCCAGAGGGAACATTTATGACGATCTCACATCAATCTCAATGCACGCTTTTCCTGCTTTGCGCCGCCTTGGCGCTTACCCTGCAAGCGGCGCCGGCCGAAAGCCCGCACAGCTTAAGCCTCGGCGGCCGCTATCACACCGAAAACACCGTCTTTACCGACCTGCCCTTCGGCAACGCCGACTTCTCCTACGCCTTGGCCTGGACCTTTGCCTCGGAACAAGTCGGTTTGCAGCTTGGCGCCGATTTCGCGCCGGACGTTTCCGGCGCGCGGGACGCGCCCAATACCAACCAAACTGATTTTGCCGTCACCCCCCAGGTCAACTTGATCCTCAAGGACCGGATGTTCCGCGGCGGGGTGGGCCTTCTGACCAGCTACGTCCGCGACGATCTGGGTGAAGACGATTGGCTTTCTCCCTACTGGCAATTGCTGCTGGGCCTTAATCTACCGCTGGGCAATAATTTTTCGCTGGATGGCCTTGTTTATTACGTCCTGGAAAAGTGGGGAGATATCGGCGATTTCAAGCCCAAAGAGCTGGAGTACGGCCTCTGGCTGAATTACAATTTCTGACAGGTCGGCGGGTTCACAGTTCACAGTTCACGGTTCAACGGTTCACAATTTACAGTTCACAGTTCACAGTTGCTGGAGCGGTTTATGAACGACCACAAGTTAAAGACTGACGAGCACTTTATCTTGACGCCTTATTTTCTGTAATCGGCTGTGTCTTCCAACCATTGAACCGTGAACCCTTAAACCGTGAACTGTTCATGACCGAGCCCTTATTCCAGGTTGGCGCGCCGGGCGTGGATGTTGAACGCCTCATGGCCGAAATTCAAGGCACAGTAGCGCGCAAGACGGCCGGCGGCGTCTACCGCGATGCCCAGATCGCCCAAGCCGAGCGGCACAACCTGGCCAACCTCCAGGATGACGCCGACTTCCTGCGCTACTACCTGGACTGCCTGCGCCAGGCCTCCGCCGTTGACATCAACGATTTCCAAATCCGCGAGCGGCGCCGGCTGGGCGCCGAAGTTCTGGTGCTCCTTAAAAAGATAATCTGGAAACTGCTGAAGTTCTATACCTACCGGCTCTGGTCCCAGCAGAACCAGGTCAACAGTCTGCTGGTCACAACCCTCGAAGGCCTGGAGGAAAAATACGGCAAGCGCCTCCACGACCTCGAACGCCGCCTGGCGGCCCTCGAAGAGGAAAAAATCTGAATTAGGCGCCGCCAAAGGCGGCGACTGTTTTATGTAGCCGCGGCGTTGACGCCGTGGCCGCCGAAAAAATCCACGCCCTCACGGGCGCGGCTACCCGGATTGTCCACCGGAGGCGGATACGCCCTGGCGGAAAATTCATATGCATCACGTCACGCCAGCCCCCCAGCGCATAGCCTTCGTCTGCCCGCGGTTTGCCGAAGGCGCCACGGTCGGCGGCGTGGAAACACTCCTCAAAGCCCAGGCCCAGCGCGCAGCCGCCGCCGGAAACCGCGTGACCTTCCTGGCCACCTGCGCCCAGAACCATTTCACCTGGGCCAATGAGCTTCCGCCGGGACAACGCCGGATTGACGGGTTGGATGTCATCTTTTTTCCCGTGGACGCCGACCGCGACATCGCCACTTTCTTGCGCGTGCAGGCGGCCATCAGCCGCAAATCATCTGTTACCGCTGCGGACGAACTGCTCTGGCTAAAGAACAGCGTCAATAGCCGCGCTCTGTGCAATTATTTGCGGGCGCACGGCGCTGAATTCGACTGGATCATCATGGGGCCCTATCTCTTCGGACTTACCTTTTTTTGCAGCCAAGTTTTGCCGGCTAAAACGCTGCTGGTGCCTTGTCTACACGATGAAGGTTTCGCCTATACCCGCGCCATGCGCGAGATGTTCCGGAGCGTCGCCGGCTGCCTGTTCAACACTGCGTCGGAATGCGCGCTGGCCCGAAGCCTGTATGACCTCAAGCCCGAGGCCTGCGCCGTGGTTGGCATGGGCCTCGAGCCGTTTGAGGCTTCGTCCGACGCTTTCGCCCGCAAACACAGCCTTACGGCGCCTTATGTGATTTATGCCGGAAGGCGCGAAGAGGGCAAGGCCACGCCGTTGCTCCTGGATTATATGACCCTCTTCCGCCGGCGCACCCGCAAAGACATCAAGCTGGTCCTGGCCGGTAGCGGCGAGTTCACGCCGCCGTCCGAGTTGCGGCCGCATTTGTTGGATGCCGGGTTTCTTGCGGAAGAGGAAAAACACGAAGCCTTGGCCGGCGCCGTGGCATTCTGCCATCCATCCGTTAATGAAAGCTTCGGCATCGTCATTCTGGAATCCTGGCTGGCCCGCGCGCCGGTGCTGGTCTCGGCCCGCTGCGCCGTCAATCTGGATCATTGCCGGAAGAGCAACGGCGGCTTGTGGTTTGGAGTGTACCCGGAGTTCGAGGAAGTCTTGCTTGCGCTCCTCCAACAGGAAAGTTTACGCCGCGCCCTGGGCGAGGCCGGGAGAGCCTATGTTCTGCGCGAATACGCTTGGGATACCATCGCTCAAAAATTTCAAGACGCCCTGCGGCAGTTTGCCGCGCGCCGGATATGAAAGCCATCCATCAGCTTGTCGCCGGGTTCACCCCCACGGATGCCATCAGCAACGAGGCCCTGGCCCTGCGCGAGATGTTCCGGCGCTGGGGTTATGCCTCCGAGATTTTCTGCGAACCGAACCACACCAGTCCCGCTTTACGCGCTGAAGCCCGCGACGCCACCCAAGCCCCAGGCTTAATCGGTCCCGATGATATCGCGTTACTGCATCTCTCGATCGGCTCAACGGTGAATGACCTCTTTGGGGCCTTAAATTGCCGCAAGGCCCTGCGCTATCACAACATCACTCCCGCTCATTTCTTCCAGGGCCTGCAGGAAGAGATTGCCCGCGAGCTTTCCTGGGGCCGGGACCAGACCCGCTCCCTGGCCAAAACAGCCGCCGTCAACCTGGCGGTCAGCTCCTTTAATGCCGCGGAACTGACCGCGCTGGGGTATGCGGACGTGCGCGTGGCGCCGCTGCTGCTGGACTTTAAGGCCATCGGCGCGCGCCCTGACTCCCGCGTGCTCCGCGCGCTCGGGGATGGCCGGATCAACATCCTTTTTGTAGGCCGCTGCGCGCCGAACAAGCGCATTGAGGATGGGCTCTCGGCCTTTTTCTATTTCCAGAAATTCGTGGAGCGAGCCGCGCGGTTCATTCACGTCGGCTCATTTGTCGGATTGGAGCGTTACCAGGCATTGCTGGGCGCTTACGCCGCCAAGCTGCATCTCGAGGAGGTTATCTTTGCCGGGGCCGTGCCGCAGAACGAGTTAAGCGCCTATTACGAAGGGGCGCATCTGTTCCTGTGTATGAGCGAGCATGAGGGGTTCTGTATTCCGCTCATCGAAAGCATGGAGCACAACCTGCCGATCCTCGCCTTTGCCGCCGGCGCGGTGCCGGAGACGCTCTCCGGCGCCGGTGTGCTGGTGCGCGAAAAAAACTTCGAGCAAATCGCCGAGATGATGGGACAACTCACCCGGAGCAAGCCGCTGCGTGAAGCCGTAGTGTCAGGCCAGCGTCAGCGCCTGGCGCGCTACCGGCAGCGCGACTTAAGCGCGGAACTCAAGACCTGCCTCGCGCCGCTCCTGGGAAATGCGGAATGATGAAACCAGAGGTCAGAAGTCAGATTCCGTTGTCCGGTGTCTGGCGTCCGTCATTCTCCGGTCCGTCGTCCGGCGTCCGGCGCAACGCGGGATAAATCTGTCGCTTGCCACGCGTCCCGCGTGGTCCGTCTTCTCCGGTCCGCGTCAGGCAATCGGCTGGGTATCGCCGGAGGGCGACTCTTCCAGGGTCTTGAGCGTTGAGTCCACCTGGTCAAAAGCCTTGCGGATCGCGCTCAGCTCCCGCCGGAGCGTCTGCAGACCCTGGGACGTGCGGCTATAACGCTTCTCCAGAAACTGGCGGCGGACCTGCAATTCGTCTACCTCCAGCCTGAGCTGCTCGATCTGCGTGCGCGCATTGGCCAGCAAATCGGAAATTTCCGGAAGTGCCCCATCAACTTTCCCATTGCCATCGGTTAACGCTGCTTCGGCATGACCGTCTTTCTGGATTACGGTGGGCGCGCCCGCTCCGCCCGGCACCTGGAGTTCGGCGCCACAGGCCGGGCAAACAACGGCCAGCCCTGCGCCCAAGGCGTTGATTACCAGGCTCTTGCCACAGGCGCTGCACTCGAAGACGATATCTTCGGTGGAAATCTGCTCGCTGAGCGTCTCATCGGTCATCGGCGTCACACCTCCAGCTTTCTGAGGGAATTATGATTGCTTGCCTGGAAAATGGCAAGCAAAATATAAAAAAAGATTGACGAGCAGGCGGAAAGCACTATAGACGTATGCAACCACCGCAGCATAGCTAAAGTTTCGGGAAGGAACCGCCATGATTGTCAATCCTAAGGTCTTGTTCAAACACGCCTATGGCAACTACGCCATCGGCGCTTACAACATCAACAACATGGAACAGACCATCGGGCTGTTCCGCGGTAACCTGGAAAGCCAGGCGCCGTTTATCGTCCAGATTTCCAAGGGCGCCCGCGCCTATGCCGACAAGCGCATGCTGGAAGCCATGCTGCGCACGGCCGATCAGATTTTTCCCGATGCCATTTTCGCCGTGCACCTGGACCATGGCGACGAGGAAACGGCCATGGATTGCATTCAGAGCGGGTTCTACAGCTCCGTCATGATTGACGCCAGCATGAAATCCTATGAGGAAAATATCGCCATCACCTCCCGCGTGGTCGCCTCCGCCCATCAGAGGGATATCGCCGTCGAGGCCGAACTGGGCCAGTTGGGCGGTGTGGAGGAGCATATCTCCGTGGCCGAAGATCGTGTGCACTTGACCGATCCGAACCAGGCCGCGGATTTTGTCAAGCGCACCGGGTGCGACAGCCTGGCCTGCGCCATCGGCACCAGCCACGGCGCCTACAAGTTCACCGGCCAGCAGGGTATCCACTTCGAGATTATTGCGGCCATCCAGAAACTTCTGCCCGGCTTCCCGCTGGTGATGCATGGCTCCAGCTCCGTGCCCAAGGACGAAGTTGACCGGATTAACGCCGCCGGCGGCAAACTGAAAGATGCCCGCGGCGTGGACCCGACCGAGTTTGCCAGAGCAGCCAAACTTGGCGTGATCAAGGTGAACATTGACACTGATGGCCGCCTGGTCTGGTGTCGCGTTCACCGGGAACACTTTAAAGAGCACCCGGAGAACTTTGACTTGCGCGCGCCCGGCAAGATTTACATGGCTGAATTCGCCGGCTACATCGCCGCCAAGAGCCGCTACCTGGGTAGCGCCGGCCAGTTGGCCGCCGTGCGCCGGGCGCTGAATTAAGCGGCCAGGGGCGGCAACTGTAGCCGGCCTCGTTGAGGCCGGTCCGGGGTCAACGACCCCGGCTACAACTTTGTCCACCGCAGGCGGATCAGCCTCTGGCGGAAAATTCCATACATTAAATTAGGCGCAAGGCCATGACTGTTTCCTTTTGTAGGGCGGGCAGGCCGTTCCGAGGCCCAACTCGGTTTACCCGCAATGCTGCGCATAGCGCTTACAGCCCGGCGTGCAGTCGCGATGCTGCATCGCGACATGCCCGCCCTACAACCGGAGCAACGGTCCTTGATCTGGCTTGGGCCAGCGGCGTGCTACCCCAAGCCGCCAAGGAAATTGTGGAAGAATATTTGATCTGAACCGGATGGAGCTGAGGAAACCGCAGAAGAAGATGCTTCGATTATTGGTTGATTGGATGATTCGGAAATTGAAGAACCAATAACGAAAACTGAGTAATAGGATTACGAATCCACGAATCATCTAATTAACGAATGCTCTTCCGTATGCAAAAGCCTTACATAAGCGAGAGCGCATCCACATCCACAACGATACGCACACCGGACGCAAACCGCGTGGTCTTCAGCGTTTCCTTGAGCGGCGCGGTCATGGCCTTGACCGAAGTTGAGCGCATGATGATCTGAAAGCGGTATTGGCCCTTGGCGCGGCTCAAGGGCGCCGGAATGGGCCGGGAAAGGATAACCGTTTTGGGCAAAACTCCGGCAAGACACTCC
>JACPGN010000088.1 GCA_016182435.1 Lentisphaerota bacterium
AGATGCGCAAGCTGCCCCGGACCATCGAGATGATAGAAGGCATTGCCCAGCCGGCGGCAGGAAGCCGCCAATTCCGGTTTGACAAACTCATCGAACATTTCCGGGCCGATCATATAGCAAAAATCGCATTGCAGCATATAATAGGACGACTCCGAGAAAATCGGCGTCCAGGCCGTATGGCCCGGATTGGGTCCGCGCAATATGGCGTTAAACTCGTCAAAATACCGCCACCAGAGATCGTGCGCCTGCCAGGTTAAGCGCTTGACGTCCTGCGGATGATCATACAAGTCTAAGAGGAGTTCCTCGCCGGGACGGAATGACGCCAGGATATCCAGGTTGCCGCCCAGATCGGTCATGCTGATCTGGACCAAGCCTTGCCAGCGCGCATGCGCCGCCCGACAGATATTGCGCACGCGGTTAAACCAGTAATTGCCCGGGTCGAAGGCCAAATTCAAATTGGCCAGCGGCTTCGGCACGGCCGGCTCAAACCAGACTGTCCATTCTTCCGGCTTGACCCGCGCGCCCAGAAAACCGGCAATGATGCCCGGCCCGAAATTCGGCCAGACAACCGGGAAGGCGTCGCCCAGGTATTCCACTTTGGCCAACTCATAGTCCCACACATCCACGATTTCTTCCGGGGTCACCTGTTCGGGATAGCAGGCGGCAAAGTGATAGAACTGCTGCTTCGGCGCCGGTCGCTGCGGGTCACGGCCGGCAAGCCGGAGTTGAATAATGGGCCGCTTCAGGCGCCCGGCCCACCAGTCGCGGGCCACGGTCTTGACCTGATTCCAGCGCTCATGGTCAAAGGCAATGCTCATGGTAATCTTCTATGCGTTGCTAATCCAAAGGTCTCCCTTCTGGCAGAATACAACCGGCAAAGCAAGCGGAAACGATAGCACCGGACTGAGGTGTGAAAAAGTCGAATCCAGTCGGTCGGTCGGGGTGGAACCCGACCCTCCATTTCCATGGAGGGACGACTTCCACGTCGTCCGCAATTTTTTCACAGCTTCTGAGACAAGCTATAAGGGGGTTACTCAGGGCTGCGTCATTCTCGCCGGCCTGTGCCCCTGGCCGACGCTCGGGCAGGCCTCACCGGGCGCTGTTACCACATGTGTTAGAATGACACAGCCGTGGGGGGTTACTTCCCGACAGAAAAAGATTGGCAAAGGCCAAGTCCCACGGTAAAAAGAGAAAAGCTCAGGGCAATAAGTTAAGGCGGGCTTATGCCCGTAACCCATTATCCAACACAATATCCAATATTCAACAAGGAATATCCAATAACCAAGTTAAGAGAATCGCAGACAACGTGTAAGGGGTGTTTTTGTTTCCTTTCTTCATTTGTTTCCTTTCTTCATCATTGGTTATTGAGTGTTGGATATTGGATATTCTTATTACAAACATACACGCAAAAACGTGTATCTTTACGGGAAAGCGTCTAACAAGATTTATGCAGCCTGGACTTTATCTGGTCGGCACGCCCATCGGCAACCTTGAGGATATCAGTGCGCGCGCGCTTTCCACCCTGCGCGGGGTCGGCCTGATCCTGGCGGAAGACACCCGCCACACGCGGATTCTGCTCGAGCGCTACCAGATTCGTGCCGCGCTGATCAGTTGCCACCAGCATAATGAAGCCTCGCGCGCTGCGCTGGTGCTCGAACGCATTCGCGCCGGAGAGGCCGTGGCCCTGGTTACCAACGCGGGAATGCCGGGAGTTTCCGATCCCGGCGCGCGCATCGTCCGGGCCTGCCGCCAGGCGGGGATAGCCGTAACGGTCATACCGGGAGCATCTTCGGTTACGGCCGCCGTGGCCTTGTGCGGGTTTATTGCCGGCGGGTTTCACTGCGAGGGCTTCCTGCCGCGCAAGGAAGGCGCCCGGAAGAAAAAGATGCAACAACTGTTAGCCGAGCCTTTGCCGGTGGTTCTAATGGAATCGCCCTACCGCTGCCTGAAGGTCCTGTCCGAATGGAACGAGTTCGCGCCCGAACGCGAGCTGTTTCTGGCCCGGGAACTGACCAAGCTCCACGAGGAATGCCTCTGGGGCACAGTTCACGACGTCTACCGGCAACTGGCCGAGCGCGCCAACGCTCCGGGCGAGCGCGCCGTGCGGGGTGAAATTGTGATGGTACTCGCGCCAGCCGACGCCAAGGCTATGGCTGGCAGGCCCGCCGGCTGACCGCCGCGCATGGAGGAGGCGCACTGACTCGGACGGCGCGGACGGAGCCCTTCGACAGGCTCAGGGCCTTGAGCGAAGTCGAAACGGCCGCGCCCTCCCTGACCATTTCCAGGGTAATAGGTCAGTCTTGTGGGCCAATTGTCATTCCCGATCTAATCGGGAATCCAGAAAAATCCCTGGCCTGTGGCCGGGCAGGCAATACTGGATTCCCGCTTCCCGCCTTCGCGAAGCTCCGCTACGGCGGGCGAAGGAAGGTCGCGGGAATGACAGCCCTGGCCTGCGGCTGGGCAGGCATTGAAGTTCACAACCTACCCACAAGATTGACGGGGCACTTTCCAGGTCAGAGAACTATTGGCATTTGCCGGATATCTGGCACAATACGACGCCATTGCCGCGAGGAAAAGCTGCGGACTATTTTGAGCTTAATGGCATGAGCAAGCATAAGGAAAAAGATCACTCTCACGAAGACGCCGGACACCAGCCTGCCCTGCGAAGCCTTGACGAAGCAGGGACGACAGCGCCGGATACGGAGGCGGCCGCCCCGGGCCCAACAGCACAAGCCCAACCCGCCGATGTCGCACCGGCGCCGGCGCCGGCCGAAGGGGAAAGGCCAACGGAAAAACTGGAGCAACTTCAGGATCAGCTCTTGCGGCTCAGGGCCGATTTTGACAATTTCCGCAAGCGGACCCTGCGGGAGAAAACCGAACTGTTCGAGCGCGCCAACCAGGAGCTGATGCTCGAACTCCTGCCGATACTCGATCACCTGCACTTAGGTCTGCAGGCGGCATCCGCCCACCAGGCGGACCCGGCCTTCCGGGAAGGCCTGCAACTGATTTTTGACCAGCTCATGGGGACATTATCCAAATGGGGCCGCTCCCCTCCGCGACCGAGCCGGAAGGGACGGTGCTGGCCCTGGTCCGCCGCGGGTATATGCTCCGCAACAAACTGCTGCGTCCGGCGCAAGTAATTGTCTCCAGCGGGGCGCCTGAGCAGACGACAGACAACGGACGACAGACGACAGCCTGCCCTGCGAAGCCCTGAGCGAAGTCGAAGGGGCGAAGCAGGGACAACGGATAGGAGAAGAAGTGGCCACCAAGCGCGATTACTATGAAGTATTAAATGTGCCTCGCACCGCCGGCGAGGAGGAAATCAAGAAGGCCTACCGCAAGCTGGCCCTGCAGCACCACCCGGACCGCAATCCCGGCAACAAAGCCGCCGAGGAAAAGTTCAAGGAACTCTCCGAAGCCTACGAGGTGCTCAGCGATTCCAAGAAACGGGAGCTTTATGACCAGTACGGCCATACCGGCTTGAAGTCCACCTTCGGTCCGGGCGGCTTCGATTTCACCCGCGACTTCACCCACGCCGCCGACCTCCGCGATATTTTCGGCGAGGTGTTCGGCGAACATGGCGGTATGTTCGAGGAATTTTTCGGACGCGGCGCCGGGCGGCGCGGCGCGGACAGAACGCGCGCCGCGCGCGGGGCCGACCTGCGCTTCGATCTGGAAATTGATTTCGAAGCTTCCGTCTTCGGGCAAGAGCACGAAATTACCCTGCCCATCTCGGAAGGTTGTCCCACCTGCAACGGCGCAGGCTCGGAACCGGGACACCGCAAGGAAACCTGTCGGCACTGCCACGGCCAGGGGGTCGTTGTTACCACCAGCGGCTTTTTCCACGTCCAGCAGGATTGTCCCTCCTGCAATGGCCGGGGCGAAATTATCACCCATCCCTGCCGCACCTGTCGCGGCACGGGCTTGGTCAGGAACCGCAAGCGGCTGTCAATTAAAATTCCGCCGGGCGTGGAAACCGGCTCGCGCCTGCGGTTATCCGGCAAGGGCGAAGGCGGCCTGCGCGGCGGACCGCCGGGCGACCTCTACGTGGTCTTGCACGTGCGGCCGCACAGCCTCTTCCAGCGCCAGGGCAACGACCTGTTCTGCGAAGTGCCCGTGCCCCTGGACGTGGCCCTCCTGGGCGGTGAAGTCCGGGCGCCGACCCTCGATGGCTGGGCCAGTCTAAAGCTCGCGCCCGGCACGGAAAGCGGCAAGCTCTTTCGCCTGCGCGGCAAGGGCGCGCCCGGACTTGCTCCCGAAGGGCCCGGCGACCTGCACGTGCGCATCGTGGTTGAAACACCCAAGAATCTTTCCGGCGCGCAGAAAC
>JACPGN010000089.1 GCA_016182435.1 Lentisphaerota bacterium
GCTCACGCCCGCGGCTACATGAAACAGTCGCCGCCTTTGGCGGCATTGCCAACTTAGGCTGACTCCAGTTCGCTTTGGCAGAGTTCGTAGAAGTTGCAGCGCCGGCAGGTATCCATATCCGCGGACAATTCCCAGTCTTCCTTCGGCAGCGGCTGGTTCCGGTGAATGTCGCCGCCCACAAGGTATTCGGTCATGGAACCGGCTGAGGCGCGGATAAGCTCGCGAGAGTGCTCCAGGTCCGGCGCGGTCAGGGTCGCATTCTGGGTGAGGCCCTGAGCAAGATATTCCAGATGCACCTGAATAAACTCGGGCGCGAAGCCGTGTTTCGTGTGGGCCCAGAGGCCGTAAATGCTCATCTGGTCGCTATGAGCCGGCTTTGCGCTGCCGGCCTTCCAGTCATGGATGTGCAGGAAGTTCTCCTGCCGGTAAACATAATCGGGAATGGCATACACCTTAATGGCCTCGAACAGTAACGATTCGGGATCGCCGCCCTCCACCTTAGCGATCCGCACTTCCTGCTCTGGGCGAACGCACCCCAGGCGCGGCAGGACCTGAGCGAGGAAATTGGTCAGGCAGAGCTTGATCTGCGCGATCATGCGCGCGGGCATCTCGGCCTCGGGCGTGTGGTGATGCGCCGGGTAGTAATGTTCGTGCAGACAGCAGTGCCTTTTGGGGTCAGCCTGCCACAACTTCTTTTTTGAGTCTTGCCAGCATTGATTGAGGAAGGGCTTGGCGGCGGTTTCATAGGCCTCCTCGGCGGTGACGCTTTTGCCCGCCTGGGCCTGCCGCAGCGCCCACATGACGGCGCGTTCCACGGCATTGCCCTGGAGCGTGAAGCGGTTTTCCATCTTGCTCAAGCGATAGGCCGCGCGCGCCAGAGGCGGGGCATTGGCCTTCCAGCCGCCCCACATGGCGTATTTGGCGAGGTAGCGGCGGCGGGGACAGGTCTCAAAATCATCCCGCGCGGAAATGGACCAGGAAAAGGTGTTGACCAGTTCGGCCATAATGGTTGACCAATTCGTTTTTCGCCAGCATAGCCTCAGTCGCCGTAGTTCTACAAGCCGAATTCAGGAAATTGGGAATGAGCACCGAGACGGCAAAACGCGGCGCGCGACTGGTCAAGAGTTGAGCTCTCAAGCCATGCGCAGAGCCGTGGCTTGAAAAACGGAAAACATTTTTCTTCTTCCCGGCAATGTTTGCGGGTATAAAAGATCAGGAATGGCGCCCGAAAGGCGCACTGTTAAGGGAATATCATGAAGCAGGCGATCCCGGAAAAACTCGGCATCATTGCCGGGCGCGGGGCGTATCCGCGGCTTTTGGCAACCGGCGCAAAAAAACAGGGCGTGGCTCATGTAGTGGCCATTGCCTTTCGCGGAGAAACCGATGCGGCCATAGAAAAAGCCGCCGACCAGGTCGTGTGGCTGCACGTCGGCCAGTTGGAAGCCCTGCTGGAAGCTTTTAGTCGGCACGGCATTGCCCAGGCCATTATGGCCGGCCAGATTGCGCCCACGAATCTCTTTCATGTGCGGCTGGACGCGCGCGCGCTCGCGCTCCTGGCGCGGCTCAAGGAACGCAACGCCCGAACAATTTTTAGCGCTATCATAGAGGAACTTAAAGCCAGCGGGGTTGAGCTGCTGCCGGCGAACCGCTTTATGGAAGATGCCCTGCCGGCGCCGGGATTGCTCAGCCGCCGCGCGCCCACTGAGCGGGAGTTGCAGGACATTGCCCTGGGGCTGCAGGCGGCCAAAGCCACCAGCGCCCTTGAAATCGGGCAGACCGTCGTGGTCAAGGAAGGCGCCATCCTGGCGGTGGAAGCCTTTGAGGGCACGGATGAGACTCTTTCCCGCGCCGGCCGACTCGGCGGCGCCGGCGTCGTGGTCGTGAAAGTTGCCCGGCCGGATCATGACCTGCGCTATGATATCCCCGTGGTGGGTTTAAGCACTCTGGCAACGCTGAAAAAAATCAAGGCCGCGGTGCAGGCCGTGGAAGCGCGCCGGACCATCTTGCTGGAGAAGGAACTGCTCATTGCCGCGGCCGATCGGCAGGACCTGACGCTGATCGCAGTGGAGACGGATGAAATAAATTCCAAATTCCAAATTCCAAATACCAAGAGCGGTTCGAAATAGAAATTTCTCTTTTTTGGATGTTGTTTGAATTTCCTTGGAATTTGGAATCTGGAATTTCGTTGGATGGGCTGATGCTATGAGCGATCAAAGAGTCCGTGTCGGCGTAGTGGGGGTTGGCAGCCTGGGCCAGTGGCATGCCCGTATTTATTCGGAATTGCCCGCGGCCGAGCTGGTGGGAGTCTATGACATCAACCAGGCGCGCGCTGACGAAATCGCCGCACGCTACCGGACGCGAGCCGTCCGCGATATGGCCGAGCTGGCCGGGATGGTTGAAGCCGCCAGCATCGTCGTGCCGGCCGACAAGCATTACGCGGCGGCGTCAGAGTTTCTTGAGCGGGGCGTGCATCTACTGGTGGAAAAACCGATTGCCGCAAACCGAGGCGATGGTGGAGGCGGCCCAGCGCAAAAACCTCATCTTGCAGGTGGGCCACGTCGAGCGTTTCAACCCGGTGCTTACATTTCTGGAAGGCATCCTGGTGCAGCCGCGGTTTATTGAGGCCCACCGGTTGCAGAGCTATCCGCGCGCGCGCGCCGGGCAAGCGCCGCGCGGGACCGAGGTCAGCGTGGTGCTGGACCTCATGATTCACGATTTGGAAGTCATCCTGCACTTGGTGCGCTCGCGTGTGCGCGAGTTTCACGCCGTGGGCGTGGGCGTCTTAAGCGCCAGCGAGGATATTGCCAATGTGCGGCTTGAGTTTGAAAACGGCTGCGTGGCCAATGTGACCACCAGCCGGATCAGTCCGGAAAACCTGCGCAAAATCCGCGTCTTCCAGGCCGACGCCTATATTTCGCTGGATTACGAAAAGCAATCCGGTGAAATTTACCGCAAGACCCCCGCGGGCATCGAGCGCGCCAGGGTGCCGATCGAGAAGGGCGAGCCGCTGCGGCAGGAATTGGCGGCGTTTGTTGAATGCGTGCGCGCGCGCGGCGCGCCCTTAGTCAGCGGCGCGCAGGCCGCCGAGGCGCTGCAACTGGCCGCGGCCATCTGCCGCCAGATCCGGGGCCAGACGCTGACCTGATGGCGGAGAGTAAAAATTGCGCCGGGCAAGTGCAATTTTCAGGCATAGAAGATGATTTGATGATTCGTTGATTCGTACAACGAAGAACCAAGAACGGAAAACTGGAAACAGGATTACCAATCAACCAATCATCTAATTAACGAATGATCATTGCCGGAGAGTTTCAGGCTGACTTTTCAAACAAAGAAGAAAAAGTTTGTGTATCTTGTCATCCGGCTATAACATCTTATCGGTAAGCAAGGGTGTGACGGTCTAAGCCGTCATAGGTGGAGTGGATGGTCGGGCCGCCATTCAGTAAATTGGCCGCTGATTTTCAGGAGGCGGCTCGTGGAAGATCATCGCCGCACCTATCCGCCGGCGAGCGGAGGCCTTGAGCGTTTAATTTGGGCGTTTACCGGCCAGGCCGTTTTGCCGGACCTGGGCGATTTCAGCTTGAGAAAGCGCACATCGCGCTTTTCAATTTTGGCTGGTCTTCATTTCCCGGCAGCCGCGCTGCTCATCCTTTCCCGGCGCCAAGACGACAGTTTCATCACGGGCACAACAGCATCAGGCCCGCCGGCCGCGTCGGTCCACTTGTGAAAATGGAAAAAAACCCAAACAACATGCAAGCGGAAGTAAGCGATCTGAAAGCCCAATTAGAGCGCTACAAGTCGGCCGCGGAAAGTATGCGCGACACGCTTCTGGCCGATTTGATTCATTTCGTTGAACTTCCCGCGCCAACCTACGCGGAAGAACCACGGGTTCAGTTCCTGGTCAACCGCTTCGAGGAAAATCGGCTGAGCAATATCACGGTTGATGCGGCGGGAAACGGGACGGGCGTTATTGCGGGTAGTGAAGGCCGCCGCAATTTGCTGGTGATGACTAATGCCGATACGCTCGTGAAGGATCCCAAGGATCAAACGATCGAAGTGCGCGCGGAACGGCTGGTAGGACCGTTTGTGGGTGATAACAGCATTGCCTTGGCGGCGCTGACGACCCTGCCGCTGCTGCTGGATAAATTGAATCTGCAGTTCAAGGCCAATCTCGTTTTACTGGCGGCAACCCGGTCATTGGGCCGGGGCAACCTGGAAGGGGTAAAGCATTTTCTGACAAATGCGGAGCGGGCCTTTGCGGCGGGGCTTTGCCTGGAAGGCGTTCAGTTGGGACGGCTGAATTATCATTGTGTTGGCCTGTTGCGGGGAGATATTCATTGCCGGTTGCCGGAAAATTATAACTGGGCTCAATATGGGGCTACCGGCAGTATCATTCCCATGAGTGATGTTATTAATCGCATCAGCCAGATTGCCTTGCCGCATCGGCCTTTGACGACCATCATAATGGGCATGATCCAGGGCGGCATTGCCTGTAATAACATCGCGCGGGAAACGGTGCTTTCCTTTGAAGCGCGCAGTGAAACGCTGGATATCCTGAACCAGATCAAACAGCAGATCGCCGATATTATTACGGAAGTCGCTGCCCGCAGCGGCGTGAAGATCACGCTGGATATCATTGCCCAGCGCGAGCCGGGCGGCCTGGATATTGCCCACCCGTTAGTGCGCCAGGCCACCGGCGTCTTAACCGCCCTGGGACTGCAACCGCTGCTGTATTCCACCACTTCCCAGCTTGCGGCGCTGCGGGACGCCAAGATTCCCGGTTTGACGGTTGGCTTGACCCTCGGCGAACGCCGCTATGAGCTGGATGAGATTGACGAATCCGTGGCGATTGCTCATTTGGCAATTGGACTGGCGCAAGTGGTGGGAATTCTTCAGGCCATGGATGAAGGGGGCGCGGCATGAAGGCGCCGCAGTGGTTTAAGCGGCTGGTAGGGCGCGCGCCGGCGCGGGCTGTGCGAAGATTGCCGGTGGCCGACTGGCTTTCCGGGCATACCTTTCATCATTCGCAGTTTGCCGACCTCAAAGCGCTCGTGCTGGAGAAGGAGCGCCAGCACTTAAGAATTTCGCTGTGCCTGCCGGCCTTGAATGAAGAAAAAACCATCGGCAAGGAAATTATTCTGCTCAAAGCCGAACTGATGACGCGCTATCCTTTGCTGGACGAGCTCTGCGTGATTGATTCCGGTTCCACCGATCAAACGCGGGAAATTGCCGCCGCTTATGGAGCAAAAGTATATCTGGCCCGTGAAATTCTGCCACAATACGGCGAAAAAAAAGGCAAGGGTGAAAATCTGTGGAAGGCTCTGTACCAGTTGCGCGGCGATATCATCATCTATATTGACGCCGATGTCAGCAATATCCGTCCCCATTTTGCCTACGGCCTGGTGGGACCTTTGATCCGCAACCCGGAGGTAAAATATGTGAAAGCCTTTTATGATCGGCCGCTGACGCTGTCCAAAGGAGTGCGCGTCTCGGGTGGCGGGCGGGTCACGGAAATACTCGTGCGGCCGCTTTTTTCCCTCTTTTTTCCCGAACTGACTGCCATTATTCAGCCGCTGTCCGGCGAGTATGCCGCCCGGCGCTGCGTATTGGAACAGCTGCCTTTTCCGATTGGTTATGGCGTGGAGACCGCTCATTTGCTCGATATTTATCAGCGCTGGGGCATGGCGGCCCTGGCTCAGACGGATCTGGATCAGCGCATTCATCGCAATCAATCCACCCATGCGCTTGGTAAAATGGCTTTCGGTATCTTCCAGATTTTTTTCAGGCGCGCCCAGGCCTATGGCTGGGTGAACGCCTTGCCGGCCATGGAAACCGTCTTGCGCCAATTCCAGCAGCGCGAGGGCCATTACGAGCAGATCGAATCTCCTATTAGTGAGGAAGAGCGCCCGGCGATAATCACCATTCCGGAATACCAGCGGGCCTTCAAGCGCTATCCCTGAGACTACCTATGCGCGTAGCCGTTGTGCATTATCATCTGCGCCCCGGCGGCGTTACGCGCGTCATTCAGCACAGTGTCCGGGCCTTGCAAGCGCGTTCCGTGGATGTGGTGGTCTTGGCGGGCGCCGTGCCGGAAAGCCCCTGGCCTTGCCCGGTGGCCGTTGTCGAAGGATTGGATTATCGCGCCGAGGCATCCGTGACCGGCCGCGCGGCCAGGACTTTGGCCAAACTGCTGCAAACCTCCGCCGCCCGGGCTTTGGGGCGGGCGCCCGATCTCTGGCATATTCACAACCATGCCGTGGGGAAAAATCCTGTGCTCACGCTGGCCGTTCATTATCTGGCCGGTGAAGGAGCGCAGCTCTTGCTGCACGTTCATGATTTTGCCGAGGATGGCCGGCCGGAGCTCTATCACCGCTTGCTGCGCGCCGTGGCCGGGGGCGACCGGGAGAAATTAGGTTTAGTAGCCTATCCGCGCGCGCCCCAGGTGCATTATGCGGCGCTCAATCAACGGGATATCCGCACCCTGCGCTCCGCCGGCGCCGACCCCGCCGCTTTGCATTATCTGCCGAATCCGGTCATTGCGCCGGCCGAAGATGGTTCGAAAGCCGCGGTCCCCTGGGAGGGACAACACCGGTTTCTCTATCCCACGCGGGCGTTGCGCCGGAAAAATATTGGGGAAGTAATTCTATGGGCGCTGCTTGGCCAGGCGCGCGATGCCTTTGCCCTTACCCTGGCGCCGACCTCTGAATCAGACCGCATTGTCTACGGCGCTTGGAAAAGATATGCCCGGCGCTGGCGCCTGCCAATCCAGTTTGAAGTTGGGTTGACTTGCGGAGTGTCGTTGCGGGCCTGGATGGGCGCGGCCACGGCCGTTATGACCACCAGTGTGGCCGAAGGATTTGGCCTGGCTTTGTTGGAGCCCTGGCTGGCCGAGCGGCCGGTAGTTGGGCGCGACTTGCCGGATATTACCGGCGAGTTTCGCGCTAATGGCGTTTGTCTGAGCCGTTTATATGAAAGACTGGAAGTGCCCTTGAAATGGATTGGCGCGGATACGTTGCGTGCGGCGCTTGGCCGCGGCTTGCGCAAATCATACCGGGCCTACAGGCGTCCCCTGCCGGCCGACGCCGGCGAGCGCGCTTATGAAGCGGCCGTGCGGAAACATACCGTGGATTTTGGACGATTGGACGAAACCTTGCAGTTGGCGGTCATTGATACCCTGCGCCGTTTTCCCCGGCAACAGCGCCATGTTCGTCCCGGTCAACTTTCCCCGGGAGCGAAAGACAATATCATCAGGCATAATGCCGATTTGATCAAGGCCGAGTGCAATCTGGCGCAATATGGCGAGCGCTTGCTGGCCGCTTATAATCAATTGCTGCGCTCAAGTCCCCGAGCGGCGTCGCAGATCTCGGCCGATATTCTGTTGGATAGTTTTCTAGCGCCGGAGCGTTTTTGCTTATTGCGCACTTAGCGTGAGTATGGTTTGCTTATCGTCACTTTTGTCGGCCAGAATCCGGGCGCTGAATCGTCTGCGGCGTTCGGCGCCCGCGCGACTTCGGCCGCGCTCTCAGGCGCTGGAGCAGGTTCGGGTTGTGCTCTGCGATGTTTACGGCACCATGCTGGATTCCGCCGCGGATCCGCTCCGCAACAGTCCCGGTCGGACAGTAAGGCGCCGCATGAAAAGCGTGTTAGCACAGGCCGGGTTGACTCCGCGCTGTCCGCGGGCGCCGGCCTTAATTCTCAATGTCTGGCAGCAACGGCTCCAACAGGCTCAACGGCTAAGCCGCGCCCGGGGCATAGAATATCCCGAGGTGGATATTCGCCGGGTCTGGGGAAAAGCGTTGCGGCTTGGTGTTCAAAAAGGATGGATCAAGGGCCGGATAGATGCCCGCGTGATCGCGCGCATCGCCCTCGAGTTTGAGGGCGTTCAAAATCCGGTCGCGCTGATGCCGGGCGTAAAAGCGGCCCTGGAACAACTGCGCCGGCGCGGAATCAGGCTGGGGATCGTTTCCAATGCCCAGTTCTATACTCCCTGGATTCTTCAGGTTTTGCTGGGAAAGAGCCTGAGCAAGGCTGGTTTTGACCGCCAGCTTTGCGTCTGGTCCTATCGCCTGGGCCGGGCCAAGCCCTCGGAGTATTTGCTGAAGCTGGCCTTGAAACGCATCCGGCAGAAGTACGGGCTTACCCCGCGCCAGGTGTTGGTGATTGGGAATGCCTGGCATAATGACATTGCCCCGGCCCAGCGCTGCGGATGCCGCACGGCATTAATGGCCGCCTCGGCCAGAGCATTCCGGTATCCGCCCGGTATGGCTCAAGACCGGCAGCCGGATTTGCTGCTGACCGGTTGGTCGCAGCTATCTGCCGCCAGATCCGTGGCCAGACGCTGACCTGATGGCGGAGATTGAAAATTGCACCGGGCAAGTGCAATTTTCAGGCATAGAAGATGATTTGATGATTGGTTGATTCGTAAAACGAAGAACCAAGAACGGAAAACTGGAAACAGGATTACCAATCAACGAATCAACTAATTAACGAATGATCTTCCGTGGTCCATAGTCCGTGGCCAACTTTATGAAACCGCCCACCCTCATGATCATTGCCGGCGAGATTTCAGGCGACCTGCACGCCGCCTCTCTGCTGCGCGCCATCCGCCGGCGCCGCCCCGACCTGCAATGCTTTGGCATTGGCGGCGCGAATCTGCGCGCCGCCGGCATGGAAATCCATTATGACGTTCGCGATATGGCCGTCCTGGGTCTGAGCGAAGTTCTGTGGCGTCTGCGGTTTTTCAGAAAAGTATTCAATGAGATGCTTGCCCTGGCCCGCGCGCGCGCGCCAGACGCTATTCTGCTGGTGGACTATCCCGGCTTCAATCTCCGGTTTGCCGCGCGCGCCCACGCGCTGGGCTTCAAAGTGCTCTATTATATCTGCCCGCAGGTCTGGGCCTGGGACCGCGGGCGCATTCCGCTTGTGGCGCGCAGCGTGGATCGCCTGCTGGCGATTTTTCCGTTTGAAGTGGATGTGTTCAAGGATAGCTCGCTGCGCGTGGATTTTGTTGGCCATCCGCTGGTAACTCAGGCGGCTCAGGCCCGGGCCGAGCCTCTGGCATCGCTGCCCTGGCAGGGCGAGCCGCGCATTGCGCTTTTGCCCGGAAGCCGCTACCATGAAATCAAGCGTATTCTGCCGGTCATGTGGGCGGCGGCCGCGCTCGGCCAAGCGCAATTTCCCGATGCCGGCTGGATTATTGCGGCGCCCTCGCCGGAAGTGGCTCTCTGGGTGCACGCGGTGCTGAGAGAATTGGGCAAGGGGCCGCAGCGCGTAACCGTAGTGGCAGGCCAGACGCCACAAGTCTTGCGCCAGGCGCGCGCGGCGCTGGTGGCGTCCGGCAGCGCCACGATCGAAGCGGCTTTGATGCGCTGCCCGATGCTCGTGGTCTACCGCGTGGCCTGGGCAACTTATTTTTTCGGGCGGCTGCTGGTGCGCGTTCCCTTTCTGGGTATGGTCAATATCGTCTCTGGCGAGCGGCTTTGCCCTGAATTCATCCAGCATGCGGCGCGGCCGGCCGCGATGGCCGCGGCCCTGACCCCGCTGCTGCGCGAAGGGCCTGAGCGCGAAACAATGCTCTCCGGCCTTGACCGGGTCAGGCAGGCCCTGGGCGAAGGCGACGCCGCCGAGCGCGCCGCGGACATTGTCTTACAGGAATTATGAAAAAGCAACTACACACCACGGATTACACTGATTACACTGATATGGAAACGCGTGGTGCGATGATAATAATATCCGTGTAATCCGTGGTAGGCGACTCTGTTCGGTCTGAGTGAGCGCAGGCATCTGAGTAGTCACATGAACACCAGTGTTATTGTCACCGTTTATAACCGCCCGGCCATGCTGATTGCCTGCCTGCGGGCGCTGGCCCTCAGTTCCGAGCGCGTGGATGAGGTGGTCGTTTCCGATGATGGCTCCAGCGAAGACAATGTCCGCCGGATGCGGTCGGTATTTCCGGATTTTCCCTTTCCGGTCCGCTATGTCTGGCAGGAGGATCACGGCTACCGCCTGGCCGCCGCGCGCAATAATGCCCTGCGCCAGGTCACGGGGGACTACATCATCTCACTGGACTGCGACATCCTGCTTATGCCGGATGCGGTTATGGCGCACCTGCGCGCGGCGCGGAGCGGTTGGTTTCTGGCCGCTAACCGCGGCGGCCTCGCTCAAGCCGAAACCCAAATGGCGCTGCAGCAGGCCATGAGTCCGCGGCTCCTGGAGGTACTTTGGCAGAGTGCCGCGCGCGGCCACCTGCGCCGGGCGCAACGTCAATTTCAGCACAATGTCTGGTTACGCCGCCTCGGCTTGGCCAGGCGCTATAAGCCCAAAATTCTGGGTTGCCATTTTTCCATATTCCGCGAAGATATCGAGCGCGTTAACGGGTTTGACGAGACCTATGTGGGCTGGGGGCATGAGGATGATGATTTCGCCATGCGTTTGCACCTGGCCGGCGTGCGCGGCCGGTCAGTGATCTTGGAAGCGCGGGCCGTGCATCTCTGGCATCCCGCCGCCGATGCAGGTCCAACGACCAGTCCGAACCAGGCTTACTTCCGGCGCCGGCATGTTCCGGCCTTTTGCGCGCAAGGCCTGCGGGGCGGGGACAAGAAGAACGACGACGGACGACAGACGCCGGACGCCAGCCCGGAGAAGAGGGAAGAGGGACGACAGATAGACAATAGACGTGACACGGAAAAAGCAAACGTCGAACATCCAACCCCGAACGTCCAACGTCGAATAGAAGATCAGATGTCGGAAGCGCGTAGAGTGCAACCTCGATAAAATACGATCAGCGCGTTGCGTCGTGCAACACTTGGGCGATGGCGGTAATGTGTTCGCGCGTGGCGCCGCCCAAGGAAAGCAAATCATGACCTCCAGGGAACGAGTATTGCGGACCGTCAATTTCCAGGAGACCGATCGGGTGCCAATTGACCTGGGCGCCATGAAGGCCTCCGGTATCAGCGTCAAGGCCTACAATCAGGTCAAGGCGCGGATCGGCCTAAGCACCAGGACCCGTATCTGGGATCCCAAGTTCATGATCGCCTCCGTGGAAGAGGAAGTGCTGCGCAGGTTTCATGGGGATGTCCTGCCGCTCGATGTTTCCTCAGCCCTGCACGACGTCAGCGCCGATGGCGATTGGATTCCCCAAACGCTCTACGAAGGCGCGGAAGGCCTTTTGCCGCCGGGCAGCAGAATCGGTGCCGATTCCGAAGGGCGCTGGGCGTTGTTGGACCGGGACGGAAGGGCGACTTCTTACCGCATGCCGCGCGAAGGCTACTACTTTGATGATATTTCCTTTAACCAACCTGGCGGTAGTATTGATCCAGCCGCATTCAAGCCGACATCTGGATTTACCGATGAACAGCTTAAGGCCCTTCAGGCGCGCGGGAAGTTGCTCTACGACAATACCGAATATGCCCTGCTCGGTTGGGGCGGCGGCGTCTGCTTTCTGGGATTGAGTCTGATCACCGATCGGCTGAGCAACGTTACTATGGGGTTTCCCTCCGAGTGGATGGTCATGCTGCTGACCGAAAAGGAAACCTGCCACGCGCTGATGGACAAAGCCGTGATCATCAACCCGGAGTTATGGGCGGAGATGATCAAACCGCATTATGCAAAGTTGTGCGCCTGGATTCACCGCAACACCCGCTGGAAAACGTTCCTGCATTCCTGCGGCTCAGTTTACCATCTGATTCCGCACCTGATTGAGGCGGGCGTTGACATTCTGAATCCGATCCAGACCTCAGCGGCCAATATGGAACCGCAGCGGCTTAAAAAGGAGTTTGGCGGAAAGATTGTCTTTTGGGGCGGCGGATGCGATACCCAGCATGTTCTTCCCAAAGCGACGCCTGAGGAAATTCGTGAACATGTTCGGGAACGGCTGGCCATCTTCAAGCCCGGCGGCGGCTACGTCTTTAACCAGGTGCACAACATCCAGCCCGACGTGCCCGCCGAAAATGTTATCGCCATGCTGGAAGCCGCCTATGAGTACGCCTGACCTGAGGTCAGGATACTTTGGTTTTCCAGCGCCGGCAGGTTCCGGCCTTTTGCACGCAGGGCTTGCTGTCCAGTCAATTTTACGCTAAGGATTTTCAAAGTTATGTAGATCGGCGCCGCTCGAAGGTCGGCGCCCACCTTTAAGCGGCATTTATTAAGGTGGCAGCTGGCGTCCCTGCCGGCTGCTTAGTTGCCCTGAAGTATGCATCTGTCTTAACTTCAGGGCCTAAATTGGATGCACCGATGATTACCATTGCCACGTATCTCAACATCATGGATGCGGAATTGGCCAAAAGTCGCCTGGAGGACAATGGGATTCAGGCCTTTATTGCCGATGAGGCGTCGTATTCGATTGGATACGGACCGGTTGTTGGCGGAGCGCGTCTGCAGGTGCCGGACGAGGAAGTTAAGCGCGCCAAGGCGACCCTGGCGGCGCAAACAACCATGGTCTTGCCTAACGATCCCGAGATGCAAAACGACGGCACCCCAGCCGAATCCCTGCATGTTATGGACGAGGCGGAAATCAAGGCGGCCTGGCGAAAGTTGTTTCGTGCCGTTCTCAATTTATTGCGCCGCACGAGAACTTGATGGGGTAGTCAGGATTATTGGAATGGAAGGTGAACTATGAATGAAAAAACGAGAAAGCTGATCGTCGTTTGCGCGCTGCTGGCGTTCGTGTTCTGCCTGGCAGGCGGTTTGTGGATTCTCAGCAAGACCGGGCTCGATCATGGCAACGACGCCTTGTCCACCGCTATCGGGTTGTATTTCATCGGCAAGGCCTTTTTTGTGGGGCCGCTGCTGCTGATAACGGCGCTGAAATAAACTCGCTGAAATGGAGTTCAAGTCAACGCGTTGCGCTGCGCAGGGCTTGGGCGATGGCGGCAATGTGTGCGGGCGTGGCGCCGCAGCATCGCCGCCGACCTGGCCATCATTCCCGCGCCGGGACGTATGCACCTCCGCCGAAGTCGCCGCTGATTTCCTGGTAGCCCTGCGTGGAGAGGAATAGCTGCCAGAAACCCGCCTGCTGATGATAGACGGCCAAGTCCGCTTTCCCGTCGCCGTCGTAATCCGCCGGAACAGGCAGACCGTTTATATCCCCGGCCACGCCGCCCTGCCAGGTATATTGGCCTGTTGTTTCCAGCGATGCGGACAACAGCACCTGCCAATAAGCCGTGGCCGGAGCATACACCGCCGGATCGGTAAGCCCGTCGCCATCGTAATCCGCCGAGGCTATCAGCCAGCCCGGACCGCCAAACTCGCCGGTTACCCGATAATAGCCCAGGGACGACGGACCCAATATCCATATCCCGGTCGCCTGGTTATACGCGGCCGGATCAGCCAGGCCGTCGCCGTCGTAATCCCCGGGCACAGGACTATATCCCGACGACATTCCCGGCGATTCCTTAAGCGCGTAGCCCTCGGCCGATGACAAACCATACCACCATCCGTCCGCATCACGATAAATAACCGGATCGGTCTTGGCGTCCCCATCAAAATCGCACGGCGCGGCCGTGTATTCCGCTCCGCCCAACTGCCCGCTTATGATTTGGCCGGTGGATGATAACAATGCCGCCCACTGTCCACTGGAACGCTCATAGACCGCCATATCGGTTAGACCGTCGCCGTCGTAATCGCCGAGAACCGACGTCCACCCCATCCCAACATCCCCCACACTGATGTCCGCATCATACCGATCTCCGGACAATTCCAAATACCATCGTCCCAAACTGCTCTGATAGAGACATCCGTCGGACTTCCCGTCACCATCATAATCGTTGAACGAGCGGCCCATGGAATTAACGCCGCTGGCCTTGATTCTGACTGATCCGGCGGCTTCGGCCGTGTTGTTTGCCATGTTCGGATCGTTAAGCTCACTCAGATGCCGCGCCGTCACTCTCACGGTTTGCACTCCGTTTAAATCTTCCCGCACGCTCAGGCCGCGCTTGGCCGCCGGCACAAGAATTATCAGCGCTTCTCCGCCCGCGCTCAGGGTCAGATTGCTCTGCGCCGATCCGATCCAGACGCCGCCTGTAGCCGGGGGCGCCGACCCCGGACCCGCCTGCGCTGAAGCCGCTTCGGCGGGCAGGCCGGCCTCAACGAGGCCGGCTACAGTAGGCGCGGCTACATTAGCCATGTGGAAATCAAACGCCACGGCGGCCAAACTTAACGCCTTCGGACCGCTGTTCGTTACCCGGCACGATATTGTCCCGGCATGGGCGAGGTTTGTTACGTTCACCGGCAGATACACAAAATCGCTCACGCCAATATCCGCGCTCCCGGTCTTCTGCTCCGGCGCCAAGCCCGCATAGCCCATGCCCACGTAGCTCAGCGGACTGATCAGCGCCGCCGTCTTGGCGCGGACCCAGTAGTAATAGGCGTTGATTGGATTGATGGCGTAATCGTCGTAGTAGTAGGACGTGGAGCGTGGAGCGTCGAGCGTAGAGCGTAATGGCTGATCCATTCGACGTTCGATGTTGGATGTTGAGCGTTGGATGTTGAATGTTTTCAGGCTCTGACTCTCCAGAATATCCGCAACCCGTCCGGCCGTGTCCGCGTCATTAGTTTGACTTCGCCAGATTTCGTATCCGGTGGCCCCGTCCACGCCCTGCCAGGTCACCCTGATCCTGTTCGTATAAGACCCCTCCGTGGCCGAAACTCCCGCGGGCGTCCCGATGTTCGTGGAGACCAATAGATACACGCCGGCAAAGAGCGTCGTGCTTCCGCCAGTTACAAATTGGCTTTGATTGCTCGGCGCCACGTAGCCGGCTAATGCGCCATAGCTGACTCCATACAGACCGGTTACCGCGCTGACCGCCGCCAGATTCCCCGTGCCGGACAGCGGCCCGGTGTATTCCGCCGGCGCGCTCAATGCCCATGAGCCGCCGACAGGCGTTACGTTAATCGCCAGCCAGCCGTCCACCGTCGGTGGTGTTGGCGCGGGCAGAACATCAAACGTGTTGGTCACGTCCGGCGCGGAGTTCCAGTTGGTATTTCCGGCCTGACTCGCGATCACGCTTACTGTGCCTGAACCGGTGAATGTCAGATTAGTCAGGCCGGAAATCGTTCCGGGGCCGGACCCAACCGTAAAGTTTGTCACGGAGAGCCCGGAACTCGCCTGGGCCGCCAACCCGACCGTGCTGGTCGTTGCAAAGACCGACGCGTTCGTCGGCGTAAAGTTCGTGATTACCTGGTTCTGTTTTGCGCCCGTGCCGGCCAGATAGACGATATAAGGCGTGGTGGTGGAATTATTGGCAATCAGCACCGCGGCAGTATAAGCCCCGGCATTTTGGGGCGCGAACCGGATCGTAAAATTGGATACTCCGCCAACACTAATCGAAGATGGAACACCGGAAATCGAAAATGCTCCGGCTCCCGCTCCGTTCGTAGTCATTCCGCTGATGACCAGCGTATTATTGCCAGGATTGGTGATGGCGAAGGTATTGGTTAGAGCTGATCCCCAAGTCAGGGAACCGAAATCCGCGCCCTTGGCGGCCGATGCGGCCTCGCCACTGGCAATGGCCGCCCCGTTAGTGCCTAACACGGCCATTTGCGCGAAAAGCGACCACTTGGCATAAAGCATCAGGTTGTCGGGACCGCTGTAACCGGCGCCGGATGCGTAATCGGTTCCATTTCCATCCGACCGCGTATTCCAGCCTGAAAAATTATAACCGGCCTTCACCATGGCGCCCGGCCCGGAAATATTGGTGCTGCCGCCATTCGTAACAACCTGTTGAGACGGGACCGTTCCGCCCGTGTATCCGTTCCCGGAATAGGTGATGGTGAACCCGTTAAAATTCGTGAACACGGGAAGCAGGGTGATGTTCGTGTTGACGGCAACCAGATATGGATTATTGGTTGAGGCCGTGCCGCTGCCGCCCAGCGCATAATCCCAGCGAACAAACAGATTGCTGACCGCGGGAATCGCCGTCACCGTGACCACTGTTCCAGAGGGATAGATATCGCCATAAACAGAGGCCCCGGAGACAGTGCCGCCGTTGGTTGCGACCACCTTTAACATAAACAGGTTGGACGCAGTCCCCACCGCCGCGCCGACGATCAACGAATTGGTCCGGTTCATCCCATTCTGATCAACCAGCACCTCGAAATTCGACGAACTTGCGCCGGACAGGTCCACCCATTGCGTGTTATTGCTGTAATACCCCACGACCGGGTTGGTCTGCGACGATGAAAATGCCGCCCGGCATCCCTTGCCTACGGCAAAGCTTGGGCTGGCGTTGGATTGCAGGAGCGCGGTCGGCGTCAGGTTGGTGGCTGTAAGCCTCACCAGAAATGGTTGATAGATGGTGTTCGTGCCTACCGGAGCTCCACCCGCGTTTAATACTACGGCATTGGCGCCGCCAGCGAATATGGAGTCGTCGGATCCGTTCGTAGCGCCGGCGTACAAGGTATTGCTGACGCTGACTCCCAATTCATTCGTGGTGGAATGGAAAACGCAGTAATAGGCGCTTATGCTTCCTGTTCCCGAATAATGCTCAAAATCATTGAGATCATTGGTGCCGTTATTGTTCCAATAATTATAGGCAAAGAGCGAGTTGACCAACTTGACCGAACCGTCGCTGCTGACTTGTGCGATTGCTCCGCCCTTATAAGAAGTGCTAAACGCAATATTCCCGGCGAATGTGCAGTCCACGAAGAAGGAGTCGCCACTAAGATATTGCTCGAAGCCTCCGCCAAGTTCCGTGCTCTTATTGTGCGCGAAAGTGGAGTTGTTCACATAGAGATTCCCCCCGCTCATGTTCACACCGCCCCCGCCTCCGCCCGAACCGGACAAGCTGCGGTTTTCGCTGATCGTGCAATCTTCGATGAACATCTTTGCCGAGGCTCCGCTGTTCAGAAAACCTCCGGCATATTGGGCGCCGTTGCGGCTGACATTGCAATTCAGCAGGTAGAGTGTGCCGGCATTATAGACGCCGCCGCCGCCCTGGGATGGTCCCCCTGATTGGGCAATGGTCATGTCCTCCAGCACCAGCGTTCCGGAAGCGTTATTGATGGCGCCGGCGGCATTGCCGCCTTTGACGGTCAAATTTTGGATGAAATTGGTCTTGCCGCTTGCGCTGATGGTGAACACGCGGAAGGTTGAGGCGCTACCCCCATTGGTAACGCCGGATTCGTCAAACCCGGGAACGGGCACGGAGATCGAATAATCATTGCCCTCTATGGTCAGCCCCTTACCGCTGATTGCGACGGCGTTGCTGACCGTGATATTTTGGGAGATGGCGATCGTATCGCCATTGACGGCATTGGTTATGGCGTTGGTCAGCGCGGCATAGTCCCCGACGTTCCAGGTCGCAGAGCGCGCCGCCCACGGCAGGAAAACGATCGCGCAAGCAAGCAGAGCAACATGGACGTGTTTGCGGCCTGTCAAACGGAATGAAGTCTTCATCATTATCCTATTCCTTGATTATTGATCAGCAAGCCGGCCGCGACTCATGCTTCCGCAAAAGCTTCCACCTTGAGGCGATAGCCGAGATGGCGGAGCAGATTTTCGCAATCCTCCCACGTTAAGCCGAAGGCCCTTACATCGGCAAGCCCAAGCCTGGCAATCGCGTCCCGGACTGCCGTTCCCTGGGTCACGTCAATATCGCCCTCCCGGATCGCGTTCTCTGCCCAATCCGTCAGTTCCGCCATGTCCATCTGATGATGGAGCACGGCGATAATTTTATTCGCGACGATTTCTTTTGTGATCATGGTCATACTTGCGTTCATTCTGCGCGCGGTTATCCATAACCTACGATTAACTGACGACATAACGCGACATGGCGTTGCCTGGAAACGCATGTAAAGTTGGCTTTTTTAGAGTCTGTGTCAACGAAATAAACGGATGAATCTGGGAACGGACAGGTGCATCGTGACTCCCTGGGGAAGAAGAGGGCGAGGTCAGCGTGCGGCGCTGCGCAAGGCTTGGGCGATGGCGGCAATATGTTCGGGGCCGGCGCCGCAGCAGCCGCCGACGATATCAGCGCCCGCGGCCAGGAGCTCAGGAACTTTTTCGGCCATCATGGCGGGCGTATCGGGGAATACGTCCACGCCGTTGCGGTTGACCGGCAGCCCGGCATTGGGGTGGACGATAATGGGCGCTGCGGGCGCCGCCGCGCGGATTTCCTTCACGACTTCAATCATCGGTTGGATCCCGTGGCCGCAGTTGGCGCCGATGATATCGGCGCCGGCCGCCAGGCACGCCTCAGCCATTTGCGCGGGGGTGACGCCCATCATGGTGCGAAATTCGCCCTTGGCCGTGCGTTCAAAAGTGAATGTGCAGATAATTTCGAGCCGGGTGTTTTCCCGGGCGGCCTTGATGGCCAGAGCGGCCTCGTCTATGGCCGACATGGTTTCGATCAGTGCGGCATCGGCGCCGCCGCCGGCAAGCGCCTGGGCCTGTTCCTTAAAGGCGGCATACAGTTCATCTTTGGTAACATCGCCCATCAGCAACAGCTTGCCGGTTGGGCCCATCGAGGCGATCACGGCATGTTCCCGGCCGGCCGCTTCGCGTGAAATGGCGGCGGCGGAGCGGTTAAGCTCGCTCACGCGCTTGTCTAAGCCGTAAGCGGCCAGCTTCAAACGCGAACCGCCGAAACTGTTGGTTTTAATCAGGTCCGCGCCGGCAGCCACATAGCTCCGGGCAATTTCCAGCACGGCCTCGCGCCGGGTCGCGCACCAGAGTTCGGGGCATTCGCCGGGTTTAAGTCCCTGGCGCTGGAGGAAGGTGCCCCAGGCGCCGTCAGACGCGAGCTTGCGACCTTGTTTTAACTGCTCAGTGATCCGTGCCACAGGATTTCCTCGATTTGTTTGCGGGTGAAAGAATACTACACGAGTTGAAAGGTTAAAGGATTAAGAAACGGGCGGCAGGCGTTTTTATGCGTCTTTAGGATGGCTCGTGATGGAACTGTCCCGGATGTGCAGGGCATAGGTGAGCAATCGTTCCAGGTAGAGTGCCGCGCGGGGCTCGGCCGCCATGCGCTCGGGCGCCAACACCTGGTCGACAATGACACAGCCCGCGCCGATCCGTTTCTCCGCGCCGGCCGGGATTTCTTCACGTTGGGTGTACCAGATGCCCGTTCCCGTCAATGTGATCGGCCGTAGATCATCGCCTTGCAGACCCGCCTCGATCAGATGGGCGATTCGGTCTTGCGCATGGTCGTACCATAAACTGAAGTAGAACGGATCAAGTCCGCCGACTACCGGGTGGCCGGTTTTGCGGCTGACAAATTGATGGCCGCTGAGCGGGCGTACGCTGATGCTGTGTCGGCCGATTTGCCACGTTGCCCCGGCGGCTTGAGCAAGACCGAGCAATGTCCCGCCGGCTTCCACATAGGCGGCTAAATCTCTGCCCATGTCCGCAAGCGCGTCAGCCCGATCGGCGATCACCAAGTCGGTTCCTGTTGTTTGTTTCGACCACGGTACTGGATGACCGCCGAAAGCCATTGCCAGTTGCCAGGCCCGCCCGCCCTTATGGCCGAGGATGGCCACTCTGCGTCGAGCCATTAATTCGTGGTCCGCCTCAGGAAACACGGTGAGCCGTAGCGTAGAGTCGTGCACTACCGTGCCGTTGTTATCGAGCAGTGAGGCGTATACTGCCAGTGGTGTCGGCGCCTTCACTTGGGGGGTCGGCCATTGCAGGCGCCCCTGGAAGTTGGAGGCGACAGGATTGATCCGGGCATCGCGCGTGTTGATGAGTTGCGTTTTTCCGTCCTGTATAATCCAATAGACAATACGCGGGTGTTCCGGGACCGTCGGCCTGTCGTTCAGCACCCACAACTCCACGTTCAGGGGTTTCCCTCCGGTTATCGCGTGACGATCTGTGCGCAGGTTGACGGCCAACGGTGTGTTGGCGTCGGCGTAGGCAAAATAGCCGGGCAGTGGTTCGCGCTCGACGCTGCACAACGCTTTGAGCCAGTTGTTCGGCCAAGCGTTGATCAGGAGGTGGAGCGCGGTGCTGTTGATGATGTCTACCCGGCGCCGGAAAGCCTCGTGCATGAACCGCACCGCCCAGGCCTGGTGATGATGGGTTGCGGCGATCCAGTCCTTGATTGTATCCTGCCGGTCATACCACTGGTGATGCCAGCCCCAGGCTTGGCACCAGGGGATGCGTTCGGGCGTCCAGCCTGGATCGTCATCACGGTCCGGCAGCCATTCGGCCGGATAACGTTTACGCATCGTCGCCAGCGGCTCGAGCGCTTCGGCGCCGTATTCCCCGACGCCACAGCGCCAGCCCTTCTTGATGTCAAACAACTCGCCCTTATGCAGCTTGCCCACTTCCACGCCGTGGTCTTCGTGCATGCATACGTAGGCGTGTTGGTCCAGCATGCCGTGCCGCGGAGGCGGGTCATAGTCTCCGTCGACACACTTGATGACCCGGTCGGGGTTATAAAGCCGGGTATAGTTGATGCAAACCTCGAAGAAATCCTCCAGCGTCTCACGCGCCACCCGGCGGTGCCGGCGGTCGGACTGCCCCGCGGCGGAGAAGGGCTCGTTGATCAAGCTGGATATCACAGCGGCAGGATGTGAGCGAATCAGGCGTTCCATTTCGCCGGCCTGGCGCGCGGTTTCCTCAACACAGGAATGACGCAATCCGGCGAACATCGGCAGGTCGGTCTGAAATAACACCCCCAGTCGATCGCACAGGTCGTACACTTCCCGTTGCACGGGGCGCTGGGTGATTCGCCAGAAATTTATATGCGCGGCCTTGCCGATGAGCAAGTCCTCGATGGTTTGTTCGGGGTTGCCTTGCTGGATCGGCACACTCAGGTTGCCCATCTCGTTCGTGCCGCGCAGAATGAGCGGGTCGCCGTTGAGATAGAAGGTGCCGCGCCGCGGAGGGGTCGTGTCCTGGATGAAACTGCGCATGCCGAAGTGAACATCCCGCACGTCCTCTGTCCGGCCATGCTTATCCTCGCAGATCAGGCGCACGCGCAGGGTGTAGAGGTGGGGCTCGTTTGGTGTCCACCAGCGGAACACGGGCATGTCGAAAAAAAGCTTGTAGATCGAGACTTTGGGGCCGGCAGGGTTCAGGTCATGACGCCCAATCGGAATCGGTTCGCCCTCGAAGTTGTTGGGATAAACGGTCAGTTCGGCCGCCGTCGGCACGCGGTTGTAGTCGCTACGATAGGTTTCCAGCCAGAGTTCGGCCTTCTTCTCTTCGGGAAAGGGTCGGACAAAGAGATCGTGGATGGCCGTTGTAGGACAGCTCTCAAGGGTGACTGGCTGCCAGATGCCGGCGCCAGGCGGGCAATGCGTCCAACCATTAGGGCTGTCCCAGCCCTGTCCCGTGCCGCCATAAACCTTGTCGCCGTCAAGTTGGTGGTGTTCCGGGACTGGCTGGTAGGGCCGGCAGAATCCCTCGATCCCCATCTGGATCGCGTCATTTTCCACGCGCACCAGCAACACTTGGCTGCCGTTGGGTCGCAGCCTGTCGGTGATGTCGAAACCGAAGGGCGCAAATAGCCCTTCATGGCGGCCCACAAAAGCCCCGTTGACGAAAACCTCGCAGAGGTAGTCCACGGCCTGGAAACGGAGCCACACGCGCCCGCCGGCGAGCCACGCTTCGTCCACGCTAAAAGACGCGCGGTAATAACCGGCCCAGGGGCCGATCGGTCCCCGGTAGTGGGGGATACTTACCGTTTTCCAGTTCCCCGCATCCGTGTAAGGACGCTGCGCGTCCTTGCGGTCATCGGGTGTTTCCAGGCGGAACTCGAAACGATTCAGCGCCAGCCGGGGCCGGGTCTTGTGGTTCGGAGGCGTCCCGTCGCGCAGGAACGGCTCGTAGTGGCGGCGCAACTCGGTTACCCGCGCGGCGAGCTTTTCCGCCGAGTCCAGCTTGCAGTGTGGCGGTGGCACTACAACGGCCGAATTGCTGGTTACAGGGAGATTTTGCAGGGGCAGGCGCGGCGCCGGCACAGACTCCATATCCGGGCGAGGCTTGCTACCCATGCCGGCGGCCATGGCGGCGAAGAAGTCCTTGACAAACTTTGACTCACTCATGTGATCCGGCATTTCCTCTATGGTCTGCGCCCCGCGGTCATCGTGGGCCACTCAGTCTCATCAACCAATAGTGTTTCATCTCAGGCCGCACTATCAAGCCTTTTTACGGCTCCCGTTCACATCAATGTTATTGGCTTGTGCGAATCCGGGGTCAAGGTCCTTTTGTTGTTTCTTTCTCCCGTCCCCATTCTATTATACGTAATCGAATTGATTTTCTAACGGGAAGGAGGGGTGATGAAGTCTTATCGCAAAGAACTCTGGTTTGAGATTCCGAGCAGACGCGGTTTCGTCAACATCACGCCACAAGTGGAGCAATGCCTGACGGCCAGCGGGATCCGCGAAGGGCTGCTCCTGGTGAACGCCATGCACATTACCGCCAGCGTGTTCATTAACGATGACGAAAGCGGTCTACACGCCGATTTCGAGAAATGGCTGGAAAAACTGGCGCCGGAGAAGCCCTATGCCCAGTACCGGCATAACGGCGCCGAAGATAATGCCGATGCCCACCTGAAGCGCACGATCATGGGCCGCGAGGTCGTCGTGGCCGTAACCGGCGGCCAGCTCGACTTCGGACCCTGGGAGCAGATCTTCTACGGCGAATTCGACGGCCGACGCCGCAAGCGCGTGCTGGTCAAAATCATCGGTGAATAAATCAAGTGGCACGGCAGCCTGCCATAAAGCACGCTGAAAGCGTGCCACATAATAGCCCAGGGCAACGCCCTGGGTAGCCTTTGTGGCAAAAATGTTTTGGCCTTCATGCCCCCGATTGCCGAAGTCGTGGGGTGCATGGGAATGGCCGGTGGAGCAGCCCCGGACTACATCCCCTTCGGAAGGTAGTCCGCTATGTTTTCCACGCTCAGTCCCAGCCATTCGGGGTGATGGCGGGGATAGGAGGCAATTAGCCCTTGAGCCCGATGCTTCAGTTTCTCCCCGCTCAGCTTCGACTTGTTTAACTTGATGTCGGCAATCGCGATCGTCTTCTTCATGTCGTTGAGCGCAACCAAATCAATCTCGTTCTGGTTGCCCCGTTCCCAGTAGGAGCCGATGCGATTGTAGTTTCCGGTCTCAGCCAGCAGTTCATGGAAGCACTTCTCCAGAAGAAGCCCGCAGTGGCCCGAATAGTCCCGCTGGATGACCTCCCGGACATAGGCGAAGTTGCCGGTCTCGATGGCGGAACGGTTGCGGTAAATGAAGCGGAACCAGAAGTTCAAGAAGTTGTCGGTGATTCGGTACTTCTGGAGTCGGGAATTGGGTTTGGCGTTGATCGGCTTGTGCCTGGAGATGATGCCGAAGGTGTTCTCCAGCCGATCCAAGTAGCCGCCGATGTCCGCCTCCAGAATGGACTGCATCTCCATCCGCGCGGTCTTGCCGAGCGAGATCAGTTCCAGAATTGAGAAGTAGGTGCCGTAGTCCTTGCCGAACTCTTCGATCAGCAGGTTGCGTCCTTCGTTGAGCAAGGGGGAGTCGGCCTGCAGGACGAAATCCATCATCCGCTCGAAGGTCAGGGCGGAGTTAGCGACGAGCAGATCCAGATACTTCGGCATGCCGCCCGTCAGGACGTAGCAATCGAAGAGAGCCTTCATGCCCGTCGCGCCGTGATCGCCCAAGACCTTGTGAATCGTCCGTATGGCGAAGGGCTTGAGGGCGAGGATGCGATCCGCCCTGCCGAACAGGGGCTCCTTCTTCTCTTCGAAGATCCGATGCATCAGGGAATAGACCGACCCGATACAGATCAGATTCAGGCGGCACTTGCCCTTGTTGATGTCCCAAAGGCGCTGAATTTCGGAGTAGACGGCGGGGTTGACTTGGAGGAACTCCTGAAACTCGTCCACGATCAGCGTGAACGGCTCCTTCTTCGAGAGTTCCAGCAATAGGCGGAAAATATCCCGGAACGTCTTGATCTCGCCGACAACCGGCACGTCGAACTGTCGCTGAATATCCTCCAGATACTCCGAGCAGAGGAGGGGTTCGGACTTCTTGGAGACAAACAGGTAGAGATGCCTGCGGGATTGGG
>JACPGN010000090.1 GCA_016182435.1 Lentisphaerota bacterium
TACTTCCCAGGTTCCGGTTGATTCCCGGTAGACGGCTAAATCCGTCTTGCCATCGCCATCGTAATCGGCCGGAACGGCTTGGAAGTTTGCGCCGCCAAACCCGGACGCCGCAACCTGCTGATAATTCATAGACAACCAGACTTGCCAGGCGCCGGCAGTTTCCTGGTACATGGCCAGGTCGGTGGAGCCGTCCCCATTATAATCATTGACTGCCATTATGAGCCCGAGCGATTGATTTGTGCCAACCAGCATGACGCCGCCATTACGCGCAACGGTATTGTTGGCCGTGTTCGGATCCATCCAGGTTGAGGGCAAAGTGTGCTGGATACTCAAGAATATGTAATACGAGCCCGGTAGAACTGCGGGCACCGCCAATGACTCCCGCACGGCCTTTGAAAGGACCACCACGTCGTTGCTGTTGACCGGCAGCGGAACGCTCATAGTGGCGCCACCCATCCATTGATCATCGCCATCGCCGAACACGGCATTGCTGGAAACGTAAAAGTTGCCGGCGATCCAGGCGTCATTCGGTTCCGTCATATTAAACTGACCATAGTTAGCGACCCGGAAAGACACCGCCGCCGGCGTGCCGCTGGGCGCCATGAAGGTCGGTAGGAACACGAGGTCGGAAACGCCCAAATCCACCTGCCCCAGGGCCCGGAAGCCGCTGTCATAGGAACTGAACTCGCTGCTGAACTGCGTGTTCTTGGCCTTGACCCAGTAATAGAAGATCACGCCCTGGATGGATTCGGTATCATCATAGGCATTGGTGGTTACGGCATTATTGAGCGTCAGCGCGGCATTCAGGTTGCTATTGGTGCCTCGCCATAATTCGTAGCTGGAGGCGTTGTCCGCGGCGCTCCAGGCCACGTACAGGTGCGCGGTGGACACGCCATCGCTGGCTGATATCGTCGCCGGCGCCGCCAGCGGGCGCCAGCCGGTATCAAACGCGCTCAAATCGCTGCGGCCAAACATATTGCTGGCTTTAAGCCAGTAATAATAACGCTCTCCCGGTCTGGACGCCGTATCGGAGTAGGTCGTTCCGGAGGAGACCGCATAGGGCGCAGTCAGCGCTTCGGGCACATAGGAATTTGTCTGGTATATTTCATAAGCCGTGGCATAGCCGGCCGAATCCCAGGCCACGCTTATCTGGTCAGCCAGCGTGCCGTCGCTGGCGCTGACATTCAGCGGCGCCAGCGGCGCCGTGCCGCCGAGATCGTAGGCCACGCTTAAGACGCTGGTGCCATGGTCGTTCTGCGACTGCAGCCAGTAATAATATCCGGCGCCGCGTGTGATATTCAGGTCGTCATAATTGGTCGAGGACGAATCCAGATAAGGAATAGTAGCTTGGTTGGAGGCCGTCGCCGGATCGAGCGTGGTGTTACGCCAGACGCGGTAGCTCGTCGGCTCCGTAGATTCAATCTGCCAGGAGACCCGCACCTTGTTAGTGAAGGCGCCATCGGTCGCGTTCACGGTCAAGGGCGGCGCCAGGAGGCGGAAGCCCACGGCCGGGCTGCTGAATTCACCCCGGCCATACTGGTTGGTCCCGCGCAACCAGTAATAATAGTTCTGGAACGCCACCGTCACTGTATTGCTGAAGATCAGGCCGCTGAGGTTGGTCAGGATGCTGTCCGGGATGACGGCATTCGTGTTGCGATAGACCGCGTACATGGTGGCGCCCGTCGAGGCGCTCCAGGCAACATACACCGCTATGTAGGAGTTCGAAGTTGCCGTGACGGTCACGGGCGGCAGCGGCGGCGTGCCGCCGGAATTGGTGTAGCCGTCGCCCGAGCTGAAGTCGCTGATCCCGGCCTCGGCATTGCCCGCCTTCACCCAGTAATAATAGGTCAAGCCACGGACCGGCGCCGTGTTCGACCCAGTGATGTTCGTGGTGGTCGCCAGCAAGGCGGCGGTATTGGTGGCGTTGGTAAGGCTGTGGTAAAGGTAATAGGCCGTCGCATTCGCGGAAGTGCTCCAGGTAATAACAATGGCATTGGTCGGATTGCCTTTACTGCCCGTAACCCCCGTCGGCGGATCAGGCGGCACCCCGCCGGCATCCTGATCGCTGAAATCACTGGTGGCCACCGGCGTGGTTACTCGCACCCAGTAATAGTAAATAATGCCCTTCATGGCCGGAGTGTAGTAATCAATATAGTTGGTGGTCACCAGCAGGCCGCTGAGCGGCTGGGCCGTGGCCACGTCATTGGTCGAACTGCGGTAAAGCTCGTAATAATCGGCATTGGCATTGCCCGTCCAGCGCACCAGCACCCGGTCCTGGTAAGAACCCTTGGTAACCGTCAGACCCGTGGGCTTGAGCAAGGGCGCGGGGTCAAACGCGGCGTTACCCGTGCGCAGGGGGTCATGGCGCGAAGCGGGCCAGTTGGTCTTAGCCCACGAAGCCGGACCGAAAATGGAATAGATGTTATTCTGATCCGTCATATAGATAGTGCCGTCCCGGCGAATGAGGGGCGAATGATAATCAATGGCGGCGTCTAATTGCAGCGCCCAATTGGTTGAACCGTTGGTTGCGAATGAATACAAATAATAATTTCCTCCCGGTGATCTCGCGCCCACGATCACGTTGCCGTTTGTGTCCAACACGGCCGAGGATTTGTTAATCCCGCTAAGAGTTATGGTCCAGTTGGTAGTGCCGTTAAGGTTGAAGGCGTAGAAATTGGTCCCGCTCACATAAATCACGCCGTTAGTGCTGATCGCCGGCGAGGCAAAAATCTGGCCGGCCGTATTCCAGATGCGCTGGGTTGTGTTGGTGGTCGGATCAAAAGCATACAGGTTGGTGCTGCTGCCGATATAGACCCAGCCATTCGAGCCGATCGCCGGCGAGGCATACGTTGGACCGGGTAAGGCCCAGGTCATATTGGTCGCACCATTGGTCGGGTTTATGGAATAAAGCGCCCCATTGGGCGTCAACGCGCTATTGGCCACCAGAATCGCGCCATTAGACGCAACTGATGGCGTCATTACCGATGAAAAAGCAATCGTGTTCGTCCAGAGCGCAACGCCATTGGTCCGAACAGCATAAAGACGGTTTTGCGTCCCAAAGTAAATAGTGCCATCGCTGCCAATCGCCGGCGAACTGTAATAAGCATATTCGGGGGTGATGAAGGTCCAATTAATCACACCGGCGGGGCTGATTGCCTGGAGGGACGGGGTTCCCGGCGTGCCTGTCGTTATATAAATGGTCCCGTTTGTCCCGACGGCAGGCGAGCCTAAACAACTATAAGCATTGGCACCCGCCGGTTCCACGATGACGCCCATTGCCGATACTTGCCAGAGCCGGTTGCCCTCCGCATCAAACGCCAAGAGATTTGAGCCAACACCAACATACACGTTGCCATTCCAGCCCAAGCTCGGCGAGTCGGCAGAACCCGGACTCACGGCGACCTGCCATTTTTTCGTGCCGTAGGCTAACCCCGCGCCCAGTTTGGCCACGAAGCCATCGTCATTGGTCTGACCCGCACTGCGCTCGTTATCGTAAGTTCGCAGGGTGGTGGGGAAATTCGAGGAGGCCGTGGCCCCTGCCACGAATAAAGCCGAAGCATTGCTACCGGCCTGGAAGGCCATGGCGTAGGCGGTCTCGTCGGTGATGCCACCCAGGTAGGTCGAGGCCTGCAAGGTGTTGCTGGCGCTCCAGTAGGAAACAAACGCGTCGCGAGCGCCATTGGCCGTGGTGTCGTAGGCATTGGCCGTAACCGGGAAGTTGGCGGACTCCGTGTAGCCCGCCACGTAAATCCGCAACTCCGCACCGGCCGCGCCCTGCACCAATACGGCTGTGGCTTCGTCATTATTCGTGTCACCCAGGTAGGTCGAAGCCAAAATGCCGTTCAAGTTCGTGTTGAGCCTGGTCAGAAATGCGTCCCGCCCGCCCCTGAACCGGTTGGTATAGCCCGGGGCAATGATGTTATTGGTGGGATTCCGGAGAAAGTTACTTGAAACCGTCCAGCCCACGACGCAGACAAGGTTGCTGTAAGGCGCCACGGCAATGCCCAACGCTTCTTCGTTGCTCGTGCCACCCAGGAACGTGGAAGCTGCCAGACCGGTCAAAGTGTTAGTCAGCTTAGCCACAAAAGCGTCGCGATAGCCGCTGTTCGTCTGGACGGCCCCGTTGGCCATTGGAAAATTAGTCGAGGTCGTGTAGCCCGCCACGTAGACAAAATCGTTGGTGTCTACGGCAAGGGCATAGGCGCCGTCATCATTGGTACCGCCTATGTAGGTGGCCGCTAAGTTAGCGCTCAGGTTCGCATTGAACCGCGCGATAAAAGCGTCATTCGAACCCGGCCGGTTGGTCTGCGTCTGGAATGACATGCCAAACGTGTTGTTGGTGGTCGGGAAATTGGTTGAGGAAGTCAAGCCGGCCACGAATACATTGGTCTGGTTGTCCAGGGCCAGGGCATAGGCTTGATCCACATTCGTGCCGCCCAGGTAGGTCGAGACCGTGAGCACGGACAGATTGTTGTTAAAGACCGAGACAAAGGCATCATAGGCCCCGCCCCTGTAGCTATTGTAAATCGCGGCATACCTCGGAAAGTTTGTGGAGCTGGTGTAGCCCGTCACGTAGACCGCGCCGTTATTGGAATTGACCGCCAGGGCCATACCCCGGTCCTCGCCCGAACCACCCAGGTAAGTGGCGGCATACAGGTTGGAGAGCCCCGGGCTGAATTTGGCTAGCACCACATCGTAAAGCCCGCCGTTATAGCTGCCATCGTAGCCGCTGATCGGGAAATCGGTCGAAGCCGTGTAGCCGGCCACGAACACGTTGGTCTGGCTGTCCAGCGCCATCGCCCGGATAACGTTGTTGCTTGTCCCGCCGATAAAGGTCGAAGCCAGCAGCGGATCAATCACCAGCGGCCGGGTGGCGTCGAATGCGCCCACGCAAAAACCGACCTGCTCGCCTTCCAGGGCGTAGGCCGCGCTCACGCGCTGACGCTCCCCGGAGGCGCTCATCTGGTAGGCCACCGGCGCGCTGAAGCGCACCGCGCCTAAACTCGTGCGCGCCTCAAGTTCGCCCGAGGCCGTGATGCTCACGCCCTCGGCGCCCTCTAAGCGCAAACCAATCCGGGCGGGATCCGCGCCGGGCGCAACGGTGAAAATCTTTTCGACATTGTTGCCGGAAGCGCGCACTTCCAGGGTGATGCCTTCATAAATCTCGCCGAACTCCACGGCGCCAAATGAGGGGATGTTTGCTTGCCAGCGGCTCTGATCGTCGCCAATGAATGAATTAATGACGGTCCCCGAGCGTTCCGCGCCCGCGGGCGAAGCCGACCCCTCGGCATCCACCAGCATCTCGCGTAGCACGGCGATCTGCGGAATTGCCGACCCGCCTGCAGCGCTATACGCAGCATTGCGGGCAGGTTTCTGATTGCTGATTGCTGGTTGAGGACATTCGATGTTGGACGTTCGGCGTTGGACGTTCGACGTTTGCTTCATCCGCCTTTTGTCTTCTCCGGTCTGGCGTCCGTCGTCCGTCGTCTGTCGTCCGTCGTCTGTCGTCTGCCCTACGTCGTCCGTCGTCTGTCGTCCGTCGTCTGACCTTGGCAAAACATACACCAACTCGCCCTCGGCCGTCACATAGACCGTGCCGCCGAAGGTGCGGGCATAGAAGAGCACTTTTGCGTCGGCGATCTGGCCCTGGTTCTGAATAAAGGGCACACGCGCCAGCGCCACCTGGTCGCACCGCGCGCTCAAGGCGCCGGCCACCAGGCTCAACCCGGCCCACATCGCTGCGCGAAGTGCTGCCTGCCCGCAATGCTGCGCATAGCGTTGCAGGCGGGCGGGCGGGCCGGCCAGCATCTGCAGCAAGCTGCGTTTTGATAGGGAAACCATTAAGCCCCTTTTTTCACACCTATAGCATACATCCCTACGTAGACGATGTCGAGCAGCATTACGGAAAAAACTTGCGCGCAGCGCTAAAGGCCCTTATCTTTCTGCCGAGCAGTTCACAGTTCACAGTTCGGTAACACTGGAAAGGATGGATCATGAAAGTCGGGTTTTACGGCCACGTGCGCCAATATCACAACTTGAAACAGGAAATTGACGCCAACATCCAAACCGTGCTGGAAAGCGGCGAATATGTCATGGGCCCCATGCTGAAGCGCTTCGAGGACGAGCTGGCGCGCTACTCCGGTATGCAACACGCCATCGGCGTCGCCAACGGCACCGATGCCCTCTGGCTGGCGTTTATGGCCCTTGGTATCGGGCCGGGCGATGAATGCATTACCCACCCGAACACATTTTTCGCCACGGCGGAAGCCGTCTGGATTGCCGGGGCCACCTGCGTGTTCGTGGATTGCGAGCCGCGCACGAAATGCCTGGACCCCGCCAAAATCGAGGCGGCCATTACGAGCAGGACCAAAGCCATTGTGCCCGTCCATTTATACGGCCAGTGCGCCGACATGCCGGCCATTCGCCGGATAGCCGAGAAACACCAGCTGCTGGTTATTGAAGACAATGCCCAGGCCATCGGCGCCGCCGGCAAGGGCTTCAACATCGGCTGCCTCAGCGACGCCGTCTGCGTAAGTTTTATCATCCAGAAAAATCTGGGAACGTTCGGCGACGGCGGCGCCGTCCTGACCAACCGCGCCGACGTGGACCGCCATATCCGCCGGCTGCGCAATCACGGCTCGGAGAAACGCTCCATGCACAGCTTCGGGTTTAACAGCCGGCTGGACGACCTGCATGCCGGAGTCTTAAGCGCCAAGCTGAAGGTCCTCGATGCCGGCAATGACTTGCGGCGTAAATGGGCCGAGCGTTACACCGCCGGATTGCAGCCCGCCAGGCATTTCACGCTTCCTTATGAGACCCCGGGATTCCGGCATGTCTATCACCTCTATGTCATTGAAACCAGCCAGCCGCAGCAGCGCGACGCGCTGCTCAAGTTCCTGGTTGACAACGGCGTTGACGCCAAATGCCATTACCCGATTGCCATCCACCAGCAGTCCGGCTATCCCTGGGGCAAGGGCGCGCGGATCGTCGGCGCGCTGACCAACGCCGAGCGCAACGCCGCCACTTGCATCTCGCTGCCCATGTACCCGGAATTGACCGCCGAGGAAGTGGATTACGTCATCCAAAAAGTCCTGGAATGGGACGCCCGCGCCTGACAAAAAGCGGACGACAGACGACGGAAGACAGACCACGCGCGACGCGTGGCAAGCGACAGATTTATCCCGCGCCGCGCGGGACGACAGACCGGAAAAGACAAAAGACGGATGTAGCCAACGTCGTATTGACTTTTTCATTCGACGTTGGGCGTCCCGCGCAGCGCGGGATAAATTCGATGCTTGCCCCGCGTCTCGCGGGGTTAGGCGTTGGACGTTTGCTTTGTATATCCGTATTCAGGAGATAATCATGCCGGCCACTTATCGCGTAGGCATTGTCGGCTTGGGCAAACGCGGTTTGTCCCACGCGGCCGCATTCAAAGCCAACGGCCGCTTCGAACTTTCCGGGCTTTGCGACGTGGA
>JACPGN010000091.1 GCA_016182435.1 Lentisphaerota bacterium
CATTGTCTATTCGATCATCGAGGATGTCCGCGCCGTGGATGACATCAAGCACCCGGCCGTGCGCGAAGGCTTGAAATTCCTGCGCGTGGGCGACGGGGTTGAAATTCATCATGATGGCGACTTGCCGGCCCGCGCGGGGCTTGGTTCCAGCTCGTCATTCATGGTGGGCATTCTGCACGCGCTGCACGCCCTGCGCGGCGAGATGCGCTCGCGTTTGCAACTGGCCAAGGAGGCCATTCATGTGGAACGGGACCTGATCGGCGAGCAGGTAGGGTCGCAAGACCAGGTGACCGCCGCTTTCGGCGGGTTTAACCTTATCCGCTTTGCGCCGGGAGAGCATATTACCTTGCAACCGGTGACGCTGGCGCCCGAACGCCTCCAGCAACTTGAGCGGCGCCTCCTGCTATATTTCACCGGGTTTTCCCGGAACGCTTCCGAGATTGCGCAAGAGCAAATTCGCAATACGCCCAGTAAGGAAAAGGAGTTGCACGCTCTGTGCGCTCTGGTTGATCAGGCCATGACGATTCTCAGCGGCAACGACGACCTGAGCGACTTTGGCCGCTTACTGCACGAAGGCTGGAAAATCAAGCGCAGCTTAAGCGCCAGGATCTCCAACACTTGCTTAGACGAGATTTATGCCAAAGCTCGCTCCGCCGGCGCGCTGGGCGGCAAACTGCTGGGCGCCGGTGGCGGCGGCTTTATGCTGTTCTTTGTGCCGCCGGAAAAGCAAACGCACTTTCGGCAGCAGATGGCCCCGCTGCTGCATGTGCCTTTCGAGTTTGAAACGCTGGGAACCCAGATTATCTTTTATGAACCCGCGGCGGCCGTGAAGGTTTCATGAATACGCCGGACTACCTTCTGCGGCACAGCATCCTGCTGCTGGCGGCCTCGCAGGTCAGCAATCTATCCAATGTGCTCTTTCACGTGGTTATGGGCCGCTGGCTGGCCCCCGCGGAATACGGGGTCCTGGCCTCCATGCTCGGGGTGGTCCTGATTGCCGGCTTGCCGCTCAGCGCCTTGAGCAATGCAACTGCTTTCTTTTCCGCCCAACTGCTCCAGCAACAACGCGCCGGTGATATCCTTCCCCTGGTTCGCGCCTGGGCCGGGAAATTGTCGGTCATAGCCCTGGTGCTGCTGCTGCTTGGCCTGCTGGGCAGCCAGAATCTGGCGCAGTTTTTCAAGTTGCCGGATCGGATGCCCTTGATTCTGGCCTTGACGATTCTGGCGCTGTCCTTTTATCCGCCCATCATTGGCGGCGCCTTGCAGGGCATCCAGGCCTTTGGCTGGGGCGCGCTGTCCGCAGCGAGTTGGGGAGTTACCCGCTTGGTCGTGGGCGGCGCACTGGTGTGGGGCGTGGGGGCCTCGGCCAATTGGGCGCTTACCGGGCAGGGGTTGGGCGTCATCGTCAGCTTTGGTCTTGGCTGGCTGGGCCTCAAGCTGGTCCTGCGGCGCAGTCCGCCGCTGAGCGCTGAAAAATTGCCGGGCGCCCAGGCCTATTTGCTGCGCACCCTGGTGGTGCTGGCCGGTTTTGCCTTGCTGATGAATGCCGACGTGCTGATCGTGAAACATTATTTTGATCCCAACGAGTCGGGGCTGTTCGCGCGCGCGGGCACGATCGCGCGCACGATAATTTATCTGCCCATGCCCATTGCCGCGGCGTTGTTTCCCAAGACCGTGTCCGACGGAAATATGAGCGCCCGGCACGGCAAGCTCCTGATCAAGGCGCTTGGGCTTACGGCGTTGCTTGTAATTCCCGCGCTTCTGTTCTGCAGCTTGTTTCCCCAGGCGCCGTTGGGTATCATCTATCGCGACTGGCAACCGGATGCGGCCATGCGGGGCCTGTTGCGCGCGATGGTCTGGGCGATGAGCCCCCTGAGCCTGGCCTATATAATCATGAATTTTGAACTTTCCCAGAACCGCTTCCGGATGACCTGGGGGCTGCTGCTGTGTGCCGCGCTCTACCTGGTTGGGGTTGCGCTCTGGCATGCGACCGTGCTCCAAATCGTGGCCGTCCTGGCCACAGTCAGCGTTTTGACCCTCATCGTGTTCGCGATGGCACTGCCGCGGAAAGGCAAGACCGTATGACAACAACACGCGCGTTTAAGAGCAGACCATATGACCTGGCGGTCAATACGATCAGTCCGGCCGATCTCAGGGAAGTGATTGCCTGGTTGCGGCAATATCCCCGTTTGACCATGGGCGCGGAAACCAGCCGCTTCCAGCAGGCCTGGTCGCGCTGGCTGGGCGATCCAGTTCGGCTGGCGGCCGATCATGTGCGAATCCGATCCGGTAACCTTCGGCCTTAACATGGCGAGCTTGGAAACGCTTCTCAAGCGCGAGCATCCTGAAACCGTGGTTGTGGTTCATGTGCTGGGCGTGCCGGCCAATATGACCCGACTCAAGGAGCTGCAGCGGCAATATGGCTTTAACATCATCGAGGACTGTTGCGCCAGCCACGGGTCCTGCCACCAGGGGCGCAAGGTGGGCACCTTTGGCCTGATTTCGGTCTTCTCGTTTTATTACGGCCATCACATGTCCACCATGGAAGGCGGAATGGTCTGCACCAATGACCAGAAGGTGTATCAGCATTTACTCATGCTGCGCAGTCACGGCTGGCTGAAAGACCTGCCGGCGGCCGCGGCCCGGCGGGTTATGCGGAAATACCGGGTGGAGGCGTTCCACGCGCCCTTCACCTTCGCGATTCCGGGATTCAATCTGCGGCCCACGGAACTCAGCGCGCGGCTGGGCGCCATTCAGCTTAAAAAATTGGACGCGACCATTGACCGGCGCGTGGCCAATCACCAGGTCTATCAGCGGCGCCTCAAGGGCGTAATCGGATTCGCGCCGGGCGTGCCGGGCGACCGCCTCAGCAGTATTTCCTTCTGCGCCGTGGCCCGGCAGGCGGACGAGCGCAAGCGCATCCTGAAAGTGCTGGATAAACACCGAATTGACACGCGCATCTTCACGGCCGGCAACCTGGGGCGTCATCCGTTCTGGCGCGACCGTTATGGCGTCTTTGCCGCGCCGATGGCGGACGCCTTATATCGAGGTGGATTCTTCCTGCCCAATAATCAGTCGTTGAGCGCAGCGGATATCGCCTACATCTGCGACGTGGTGCAGAAAGCAGCGGGCTGAAAAGGGCTGAGATAGGTTGGCCGGGCAGGGATAGTATGGAGGGCCGGGTTACACCCCGGCCGGACGGCGTGGAAGCGCGTCTCTTTCCTTCGCGGCGGACACGGAGGTCCGCCCTCCAGACATACATCCGCCGGGAGGGCGCGGCTCCGTCCGTGCTCAAGCGTACTTGCGCTTGATCTCGCCTTGCAGCATCTTCTTGATCTCGGCGGCGGCCGAGGGGCCGAATTTTTTCTCGATCATCGCCAGGTAGGCGGGATTGGAGAAGTAATTCTGGAAAGCCTGGTCGCGGAAGTGCAGGACCTCGGCCGAGGTCAGATGCTTGGTGGGTAGCGGCAAGGTTTCGGGGCTCAACTGGGAATAGCCCTCCCAGGAATCCGGCAAGCGGGCGCCTTGGGCAAGGGCCTGGTCATAGAGTTTGGAACCGGGGTAGGCCATGCAGCAGTAAAAGTTGGCGAATTCGCAATTAAGCTCCTTGGCCTGCTCCAGGGTCTGTTGCATGGTTGGCAAATTGTCGTCCGGCAGGCCGAACATGTAATTGGCCAGGATATTGATTCCGGCCGCGCGGGTCAGGCGCACCGCTTCGTACACGTCGGTCTGCGCATAGCCTTTGCGGACGGAGTCCAGCACCGCCTGGTTGGCCGATTCAAATCCATAGCAGACCCAGTTGATTCCGGCGAGTTTCATCTTTTGCAGCATCTCGGCGCTGACGGTATCCACGCGGGCATAGACCCACATATTGAGATCAAATCCCGCGCCGATTATCAGGTCGCACAGTTTCAGGACATGCGCGCTGCGCAGGACGAACATTTCGTCAATGATGCGGATGTTCCTGATTCCATAATTGCGCGCCAGGAAGCGGATTTCCTCAACCACTTTTTCGGGGGAGCGGTAGCGGATCAGGTTCTTGCCGAAAAACGAATTAATGCAGCAAAAACTGCAGGTGTAGGGGCAGCCCAGGCTGGTATAGATGACGCCATAAGGCTGCCGGTCATATTTCCCGCCCAGGCAATGCCAGTTGTGCGCCCGGTATTTCGCCATGGGCAGTAAATCCCAAGCCGGCATGGGCAATTCATCCAGTTGTTTGATCAGCGGCGCCCGCGGCGTTGAAGCCACCCGGCCGTTATCCCGGTACCAGAGCCCGGGGACTTTTGTGGGCGCTAAGGCGTTGGCTTTCACCATCTGCAGTAGTTGCCGGATTGTGTGGAACCCCTCGCCCTGGCAGACGTAATCCACAGCTTCTTCCTTAAGCGTGCGTTCCGGCAGGGCGCTGGGATGCAATCCCGAAATAATCGTTTTTAACTCGGGAGCCGTGCCTTTCAAGTGCCGCAGCAGCACCCCGGCCCCGGTCATATTCCAGGTCGAAGCGGAGGGATTGGTCCCGGAGACGGCGACCTGAACCAAGGCGGGTTTAAGCGCTTTGATTTTTTCGGCGGTCTCGGCGTGGGATAGAAGCAGCACTTCCGCGTCAATGATTTCGACGCTGAACCCTTGTTGCCGGATGAAGGCCGCCTGAAGAGCGGCCCAAAGCGGCGGTTCGATTCCGGTCAGATGGCGAGCGCTCAGGTCGCCGTAAAGACTCTTCTGGTTTCCCGGGCGGACGATTAAGAGATCAGTCTGAGACATGGCGGATGATTCGATGATTCGTTGATTAGTTAATTTGTCAGATTATGAAAATAGGATATTCTCATCCACGAATCGTCGAATCTACGAATGATCGAATCAACTTCCTCAAGAATCAACCAATCAACGAATTAACTTTGTTATTTCGCTTGGCCTATGATCTTAACGATCTTTTGCGCCAGGCTTTCATCATCAAGTCCGGTGAGCTCATGCAGCCTGCGCCGGCCGCCGTATTCAAACAGGTACTTGTGGGGCAGCGCTATGTTGTGGAGGCGCTTGCACATTCCCGCTTCGGCCAGAACGCGCGGGAGTGCATCCCCGATGCCGCCCACCACGAAATGCTCTTCCAGGGTGATGATGCAGTCGTAATCAGCCACGGCCTCGACCAGCAATTCGCTCTTGATCGGGGCGGCGCGATACAAGTCAATGACGCCAAGGTCCAGGCCCTTCTTTTTCAGCGCGTCAGCCACCCGCAGCGCCGAATGCACCATAATGCCGGTAGCCACCAGGCAGGCGCCTTGGCCTTTCCGCAGATGGGAGAGACCT
>JACPGN010000099.1 GCA_016182435.1 Lentisphaerota bacterium
AATGAGCGCTTGCCAAAGGGCACCATGACATTGCCGTGCCGATCCATCCGGAACTCCACGCGCCCGGCCTTGAACTGCTTAACGGCGGTGGCCAGATCATCGGTCACCGTGCCGGTCTTGGGGTTGGGCATCAGCCCGCGGGGCCCCAGGAACTTGCCCAGCTTGCGGACTTCCTTCATGGCATCGGTCGTGGCAATGGCCACGTCAAAATCGGTCCAGCCGCCCTGAATTTTAGCAATCAGGTCGTCAAATCCGACGAAGTCGGCGCCGGCGGCACGGGCTTGATCGGCCGCGCTGCCCGTGGCAAACACGAGCACGCGCAGGAGTTTGCCCGTGCCGTGCGGCAGACTGACCGTCCCGCGCACGGTCTGTTCGGATTTTTTAAAGTCTACGCCCAGCCGGAAGGCGATATCCATGGTTTCATCGAACTTGATGGCCGGCTGCTCCTTGATGAAGGCGACCGCCTCTGCCAGGTCATAGACCTTGGGCTTGACCAGCGCTTTGATGGCTCTATAGCGTTTTCCGTGCGTGGCCATAAATTAGGCCTTCGGCAATTAAAAACTGTAGCCGGCCCCCGCCTTGCGGGGCAAGCTCGGTGCCTGCCACACTTTAGCGTGGAGGCCGGTCCGGGGTCAGCGACCCCGGCTACAACATTGAAATTCCTATGCTTTAAGTTAATCCACCACTTCAACGCCCATGCTGCGCGCGGTGCCCTCGATCTGGCGCATCGCCCGCTCTTCATTGGTTGTGTTCAGGTCCTTGTGCTTCAGCTTGACAATCTCGCGAATCTGGGCGCGGGTTACCTGGCCGACTTTCTCGCGGTTCGGCACGCCCGAGCCCTTGGCCAGCGCGGCCTTCTGCTTGAGCAGGACCGCGGCCGGCGGGCTTTTAACCATGAAGGTAAACGACTTGTCCTGGTAAACCGTGATAACCACCGGCAGGATCAGGCCGTTCTGACTCTGGGTGGCGGCGTTGAATTCCTTGCAGAAGGCCATGATGTTGACCCCCTGCTGACCAAGGGCGGGCCCTACCGGCGGCGCCGGGTTAGCCTGGCCGGCGGGAATCTGCAACTTGACCAAAGCTGTAACTTTCTTGGCCATTAGACGCGTTCCACTTGCCAGTATTCCAGCTCCACCGGCGCCGTCCGCCCAAAGATCGCCACGGATACTTTCAACTTGCCGCGGTTCGGATCCACCTCTTCAATGACCCCGTTGAAATTCAGGAAGGGCCCATCGGTAATCTTGACCGTTTCACCCGGCTCGAACTGAACCTTGGGCTTGACTTTCGCTTTCTTTTCTTCGACCTGATAGATGATGGACTCGACTTCTTTCGGCCGCAGCGGCGTCGGCCGCTTGCCGCCGACAAAGCCTATAACCCCCGGTGTGTCGTTGACATAATACCAGGCGCGTTCGTTGATCTTGCCATCATCGTTGAATAGACCCAATTGAATCAGCACATAACCCGGATAAAACATCCGGGTGGTGGTGCTCTTCTTGCCTTTTTTAACTTCGGACACCTTTTCGGATGGAATCGAAACATCCCCGACCAGGTCGCCCATTTCCTCGGTCTTAATCCGGAGCAAGAGACTATCGCGTACCTTAGCCTCCTTGCCCGTGAGCGTGTGAATCACAAACCACTGCTTTTCCATGCTTCGCCCCTGGCAGTGCGCCTTGAGACTATAGAATCAAGCGTAAAACCCGCATCAGAATAAGGTCGCCGAGTCCAACAAAAGCCCCCAGCAAGATGACCGACATGATCACAACCAAGGTGGACTCCTGCAATTCCGGGCGCGTTGGCCAAGCCGATTTTTTCAGCTCGATACCCACTTCGCTGATGAAGCTGGCCAGCTTGACAATTGATTCCCGGATTTTATTCACGGCGCCATGACCCCAGTTAGATCGGACGGCTCCATCTTGAAACAGCCACTGTTGAAAAATAATGCGCCGCTGATTACGCGGCGCCAGAGCGTTGCCCTCTGAAAAATTAGCCAAACATATTTGCAATTTTTGGTAGGGCGCTCTCGCCGAGAGCGCCGCGGACGGCTCGGTCCAGCCTTCGCAGCCAGAAGCTTTGCTTCGGCGGAGTAGGCCGAGCCGTCCCTACCGCGGAACGACCAGGCCACCCAACGGGAAAATGTTCAACACGAATTCAACACATTTCAGAAAGTACAATCTTAAAATCCCTCGCCCACCCTGGAGCAAGCCCGGCCGAACGGGGGCGCGCGGCAGGGGAGGGGGGATTTGAACCCTCAACCGCGATGCACGGTATGCTTGTGCTCAAACCGGCAATATTTTTTCAATTCAATCCTGTCAGGCTTCAGCTTTTTGTTCTTGGTCGTAGTATAGTTCCGGCGCTTACACTCGCTGCAGGCTAAACTAATGATTTCCCGTACCATGACTCTCCGGCAATGGTTGATGGTTAATGGGTGATGGAACATGGTTCATGCAGAGAATGGAAACAATGCCATCGTTATTTTCTACAACATCGTCCATCAACCATTGGCCATTAACCATTAGGCAATGATTTCCGTTACCTGGCCCGCGCCCACGGTGCGGCCACCCTCGCGAATAGCAAAGCGCACGCCCTTTTCCATGGCAATCGGCGCGATCAACTTGACTTCAATCTCGACGTTATCGCCGGGCATGACCATCTCCACGCCCTGCGGCAAAGTGATGGCGCCGGTAACGTCCGTCGTGCGGAAGTAAAACTGCGGCCGGTACCCGTTAAAGAACGAGGTATGCCGCCCGCCTTCTTCCTTGGTCAACACGTACATCTGGCCCTTGAAATGCGCATGCGGCTTGATCGAGGCCGGCTTGGCCAGCACTTGGCCACGCTGGACATCCTCTTTCTTGGTGCCGCGTAACAGGCAACCGACGTTGTCGCCCGCGCGCCCTTCTTCCAGCAGCTTGCGGAACATTTCCACGCCCGTAACCACGGTCTTCTGGGTGGGCTTGATGCCCACAATTTCAATTTCGTCGCCCACCTTGACGATGCCGCGCTCAATGCGGCCGGTCACGACTGTTCCGCGGCCTTCGATTGAGAACACGTCCTCAATCGGCATCAAAAACGCCTGATCGGTGATCCGGGTTGGTTCCGGAATGTAACTATCCAGCGCTTCAAGCAACTCGTTGATGCACTTGACATTAGCGTCGTCCGGCTTAGTCGCGCTTATAGCCTTCAGCGCGCTGCCACGGATGATCGGGGTCTTGTCGCCCGGAAACTGGTAGGCGGTGAGCAGATCGCGGACTTCCAGTTCAACCAGGTCCAGCAGTTCCGGGTCATCCACCGTGTCCACCTTGTTCAGGAATACAACGATGGAAGGCACGCCGACCTGGCGGGCCAGCAGGATATGCTCGCGCGTCTGCGGCATGGGGCCATCCGAAGCGCTCACGACCAGGATCGCGCCATCCATCTGGGCGGCGCCCGTGATCATGTTCTTCACATAGTCGGCATGACCGGGACAGTCCACGTGCGCATAGTGGCGTTTGTCGGACTGGTATTCCACGTGGGCGGTCGCAATCGTCAGAATCTTGGTCGGGTCGCGGCGTCCCTGCGATTCGGAGGCTTTGGCCACCTGGTCGTAGGTAATATAGTCGCTCAGCCCTTTCAGGGATTGGACCTTGGTAATGGCGGAAGTCAACGCCGTCTTGCCATGGTCAACATGCCCGATTGTTCCGACATTGACATGCGGTTTGGTTCGTTCGAATTTTCCTTTTGCCATTTTACGTCTCCTTCAATTTCGCCGTACCTTTCATCCTAACGCGGGCAAAGCCCACAACCCAATGAGATCAACCACGGATTACACTGATCACACGGATGGGCAAAGCCGGCCCAAATTCCATATCCGTGCTATCCGTGCCATCCCGCGAAGCGCGGGACGAGTCCGTGGCTTGCCACGCGCCGCGCGTGGTAATATTCTTGTTTTTTCTTCCTATCGTGCAAGAGCCCACGAACGGAATCGAACCGTTGACCTCATCCTTACCAAGGATGTGCTCTTCCTGCTGAGCTACGTGGGCCAACTTGTCGCTCCCCGCGAGCCCATACTAAAAAACGCGACAAAACCCCCTTCCTCATTGTCTTACGCTTAAAATGAGGATGCGAGGTTCAAACGGCGCCCGGCCCACTTTCACGGCCAAAAACGCCGTTTAGCCGATAAAAACGCAACAAATAAGAGTGCAACCTAACAGAAACCGAAGCGCTGTCAACTGTTTTTTTTGGTTTTTTTCAGGGCATTGCCGCCAATCTAAAGACCCGGGTTTCCGGCGCCGCGAGCTTGATTGCGACCGTGCGCGCCTTTTGGCCGACAACTTTACCGGTGACGAGGTCTACGACCTTCATGGGTTGAGGCAAATGCAGCGTGCGCACTCCCGGTTTTACGCCATGCACGGCCAGGAAATTACCGCTGGCGAAAACAACATCGCCCAGATCGGACCACGGGTTGCAGCCGCCGTAGATAGCCAGTGAGCGCAAGACCGCCGCCGGGATCGGTATGGCCATTGAGAACACAACCGCGTAGTCGTCTTGGCCGCGACCTTTTACGCCCTGCCCGAACTCGCGCAGGACCACTCCGGCGCTGTTGGCCCGCCAATAGACGCTGGCCCGGCCCAGTTCGACCGCGCCGGAATCGGCCAGGTCATAGGCCGGTTGCAGAATCGGACCGTAGGAATAGCTGTCGCCGTACACGCAGGGATGCGGCACGTCCCGCAACGCGGGATGCGCACCGACCTGGACCAGCACGCGCCGCGCGGCTTTCTTTTCCACAAAGTCAAGAGGGAATCCGAGTAGCTCCGTTGCCGGAAGGCTGCTGAGTTTTTCTCCGTCGCTCACGCCCGTGGCGGGGCCGAAGATGGCGATGCGGCCGTCGCGGAGAACTTTCTCGCGGAGCAACCTGATCCGCGCGGGTGTTACGCGGAACAGATTGGGGAACAGATAGGCGCGGAACGGGGGAAAATCGTCGTGCGCCAGGTCGCTCAGCAGGTAAATGCGGTACGGGATGCCGGTCAAGGCCAGGCAGTGCGCGCGCTGCTGGATCACGGCCAACTGCTGAAAACCCGATGTAAAATCGGTATCCAGCGAGCTTTCATCGTCAATGATCATCGCGATGGCGTGTTCGGTGGGCGGCAGCGGCGCTTGCATCATCTGCTGGCGCAGCGGGACCACTTCCGCGATAAGCTGCATGACCGCATCGTCGTCGAAATATCCCCCGCCGACGTTGGCCCAGTGCGGGAAGAACCCGCGACTGGCCGCCAGCGCAAAGTTGCGCAGCAGGCCCGCCCGGCCTTCTTGAGAGTTGCGCCAAGCCCCCTGCTCCAGTTTGAAATCATCGGAAATCCAACTGCGCGCGTCATCCTCCAGCATCATCGTCTTGCCGCGCAATACGAGCGAGTCGGCGATACCTTCGGGCTCAAACCCCCATCCGACCGACCGCGCCGTGTAGTCCGCGGGAGTCATCAATCCGTCCAGCGCGGGAATATCGAGGAACAGCCCCACATCATACGAACCTGAGGCGAGCAGGACGTCGGGAAACTCGCTGCCGTCTCCGCGCGCTTCAAACGCGTCCCGGATCAGCCAGCCGGAGAGCGGCTGTTTGAACGCATCCACGGTGACGAAGACGCTGCGGAGCGCCGCTTCTTTAATTGTCCCGGTAATGCGCGCGACGAAACGGCCGAGCAGATCGCGCTGCAAGGCGAAGTAATCCAGGTAGCGTTGCGTCTGGCTCGGCGCGGTCCAGTTGAGCCATTGCGCGCGGTCACGGTTCCATTCGGCAAGAGTCGGCGCCCGCACTGTTTCCAGCGCCGCGTGCGCGTCATGCCAGGCCGCTTGCAGCGCCGCGCCGGTCTGATATTTCTTGCGGACGTACTGCTGATACGCGGCGCGCATGACGGGCGACTGGTCGAACGCATCGCCGTGGACGGAAGCCTCGGTGAGGCCTTCCGTGTGCGGGATGACCACGTAGCCGATGGCGCGGTTGCCCCACGAACGGCTGGCGACGAATTTCACAACTCGCCGCGTAAATTCCATTTGCCCCTCCAGCCAGAGGTCCGAGGCGTAACTGGCGGCGCGATACTGCTTGGAATTTGCGCCCTGTTGCATGTGGTCAGGATAACGCGCCACCCATTTCTGCGGCGGCGCGGTCCAAAACGCCACCGCAAAGACAGCGTTAGAATTCACCTTCAGTATCTCGAGCGCCTGGTTGTCGAGCGAAGCGTGGTAGGCACGGGCCGTCTCGTCGCCGTACTCGCCTTCATCGGTCCAGAACGGCGAAGTGTAGAAGTCCGGGTAATCGCCGCGGAGCATGAGCTGAAACAGATCTACGCCGAGTTTGGCGAAGCGCTGGTTGCGGATATGCAGGCGCTCCCCCCCAGGAAACCGGTCGCAGTAAGAGGTTGTCAGCGCCCGCTCGTTGGCCATCAGCAGTGGGCGGGCGTCCTTCACCGCCACGCGCCCCGCGAAAACCTGGTCATTTCCATTCATTGGATGCTCACTTCTGCATTCGCCGCGCGGTAGACGGCCTTGGCTTCCGGCCCGACGAGCTCCACGACGAACGCGCCGCCCCCCGCAATGGTTTTCCCGCCGACTTTGATCTGGCAGGCGCCTTCGCTGTTGGCGAC
>JACPGN010000114.1 GCA_016182435.1 Lentisphaerota bacterium
CTGGAGGAAGCCGTTGCGCTCCAGGGATTCGTGCTCCGCGCGCCAGATATGCGCATACTTCTCGCACCATTCCTCGGCGGCGCGGGCCCGGCCGATGTCGCGGCCTTCCTTTTCGGATCGCAGATACTTATGCTTGTCAATTTCCTGCAGTTGTTCGGCCAAGTCCCGCCGCTGCTTTTCGCGCATCCAATCCAGATCATAATGCCGGATAAAATGCTCGATGGCCTCTTCCAGCGAGACTTCCACGCCCTGGGCCAGCGACATCGTGCGCTTATGGTCCAGAATGGCCTGCAGCTCCGCCGGCGTGAGATTGATGTCTTTAACGTCCATAGTTCACATCCCCAAGTTCTGGTTAATGGGGGCGTAATTTAGGGCGCCGTCAGGAAGATTGCAAGCAGAATTGTGTTTGCAGAATTGTGTTTGGGTTGTGAGGGGTCATTCTTGAGGGTAGGTTACGAGTTTCAATGTTGTCATTCCCGCGAAAGCGGGAATCCAGTATTTCCGCCACATAGGCGGATCTGCCTGTGGTATGAGATTTTTCTGGATTCCCGACTCGTGCTTCGTAGCGACTCTTCTACGCCCTGCGTTCATGCCATAGGCAGATCCGCCTAAGGTGGAAGCGGCTTCGCAGAGCAGGGAGGCTTTCCGCCAGAGGCGGATCCGCTATGGCGGAACTTCGCAGAGTAGCATCAGGTCGGGAATGACCCGCCTGCAATGCTGTGCATAGCACTGCGGGCAGGCAATCAGCCCTCAAGACTGAGACCGGGCGGCGCGCGCGGATTCGTCAGCCGCAAACACGACCTGCACGGCCCGCGCCCGGCCGTTCCCCAGCGCCTGGTACAAATAGGGCTTGACAGCCCGCAGGGCAACCGGCTACATTGTAACAATATTTCAGTTAATAAAAGAGTTTATGCAATAATATAACAAACCCATGAGCAACACGCTCGCCAAGATTAATGCCTGCATGCCGGCTTTTTCGAAGGCGGAAAAACTGGTGGCCGACTACATTCGCCGGCATCTTGAGAAAGCGCCTTTGCTATCGGTACATGCGATAGCCAGAACGACAGGTGTCAGCGTGGCTTCCGTCAGCCGCATGGCGCGGAAACTCGGTTATCCGGGCTTCAAGGAATTCAGAATCGGGCTGGCGCGCGAAACACCGTCGCCGATTTCGACCATTTATCGGGCCATCACTCCGGATGATTCCGGCCGGACGGTGGCGCAGAAAGTGTTTGTGGGCAACATCCGCAGTCTACAGGAAACGCTTAAAATTCTGGATATCGGCACGTGCATCCGGGCGGCGCGGGCCATCAGCGCGGCGGAACGGGTAGTGTTTGTTGGCATCGGGAGTTCGGGTTGTGTAGCCCAGGATGCCGCCCTGCGTTTTATGCACCTGGATATTCAGGCGGAAGCATGCCAGGATTCATATCAAATGCTGGTGCGCGCGATGCAGGCGGGGAAAAAGCAGGTTGTGGTCGGCATCTCGCATTCCGGCCGCTCCCTGGCTACGGTGCAGGCACTCGCGTTGGCACGGGACAACGGCGCGACAACCGTCGGTATTTCAAATTATGTCAAATCGCCTTTGCGGAATGTAAGCCGCATTTTTTTCTGCACCGCCTTCCGTGAAAACAGCGTCAAGGCGGCGGCGCTTTCATCCGCCGTGGCGCAAATGTGCCTGATGGATGCGTTGTATGTGCTCGTGGCGCGCCAAGGCCGGGTTACGCCTAAAGTGGAACAGGTGAATGCCATCGTTGAGCAATACTGCCGAAGTCCGGCACACAAACGATGAAAATGAAGACAAAAATATATCTTGGATTCGATTTCGGCGCTTCCAGTGGCCGAGCGGTGATCGGCCGGCTGGCCGGTCGGCGGCTGAGTCTCAAGGAAATCCACCGCTTCCCCAACGCGCCGCTAAAGGCGAATGGCGTCTTGCGCTGGGATTTCCCCGGTCTCTGGCATCAAGTGCTCGAAACGTTGGCTTACTGCGGGGCGCGGGGATATACGCCCTTAAGCGGCATGGGGATTGACACCTGGGGCGTTGATTTCGGGTTACTCGGCAATGATGGCGAACTGATCGCTAACCCGCTCTGCTATCGCGACCGCATTACCGTCGGATCGGTCGAGGCGATCGCGAGGGCTATGGGCGCCAAGCGGGTCTACAAGCTGACTGGGTTAGCTCCGGGTCGGGTCAGCACGCTTGCCCAGCTTGTCGGGTTGCGCCGTTCCTCCGACAAAGCCGGACTCGAACGCGCCGCAACACTATTGATGATGCCGGATCTATTCCGTTTCCGCCTTTGCGGACATAAGAGCGTGGAACGCACGATCGCGGGCAGTTCGATTCTCGTTGATCTGCGGAGCGGGCAGTGGAGCGACGTTCTATTCAAACGCCTCGGATTGCCGCGACGCATCATGCCCGCGTTGACGCCGCCGGCGACGGTCGTCGGCCATCTGCATGGCGCGCTTGCCGCCACAGCGGGCATTAACCGCCCACCGGTAGTGGCTGTTTGCGGTCACGACACATTATCCGCCGCCGCCGCCGCGCCTTATGTGGATGCGCAGACCGCGTTCATCAGTTCCGGAACCTGGTCGGTGGTCGGTGTGATTCGGAAAGAACCGATCACCACACTCCAGGCCATGCGGCTGGGGTATATCAACGAGATCGGACTGGATTCGATCCTATTCGCCAAAAACATGGTCGGGCTGTATCTGCTCGAAAATCTCCGCCGCCGGCTGGAGCGCGAGGGCTTTCCGCTGTCGAACGCCGCCCTGGTTCAAACGGCCGGTAAAGAGACGCCTTTTGCCGGATACCTTGACGTGAATGCGCCGGAGTTTTTTGTGTGCGATGATCCCGCCGCAACAATCGCGCGTTTCCTGCGCCGCACCGGACAAAAACCCGTTCGCGGCTGGCCGGCAACCGCGCGTTTGATCATTGAAGGAATAGCCTGGAGTTTCCGGCAGGCCATGGCGGAATTAGCGGAGTTGACCAGCGCACAATTCAAGCGCATCTGCCTGGTGGGCGGCGGAAGCCGCAACCGTCTGCTCTGTCAAATGACCGCCGACGCCACCGGCTTGGAATTGCTGGCCGGCCCGGCGGAGGCCACCGTCGCGGGCAATCTGGCGGTTCAGGCGCTGGCCACGGGCAGGCTCAAAGGACCGGAAAGCATAAGAGCGCTTGTCAGAAATTCGTTTAAGCTGGAAAGCTTCGAACCACGCAATACGGCAATGTGGGCGAAGACAGACGACAGCTTGCCCTGCGAAGCCCTGGCGAAGCAGGGACGACGGGCGACAGACCCCGTGGGACGCGGGGCAAGCGACGGATTTATCCCGCGCCGCGCGGGATGACGGACGACAGATTCCACAAAAGAAGCTGGAAATTGTCCCGATAAACACACGAAATTTTATTCTTAGTTTCAGGTTAAGACAACGCGCACAAGTAAAACAACGCAAGAGAAGGACAGCGCATGAAACAATATTATGATCCGGAGATTTTTCACCAGATGCTTGACGGCATTGACCTGGACAATCACATCATCGCATCTTATTACCTGAAAGACCGGCTGGAAGGGGAGAAATTCCTGGACCATCTGGCGCTGGTTCAGGCCATGGGGCTCGAAGGCTCGACCGGCACGTGGGAGCAGGTCGAAGAAGATACCGAAGAAGTGCGCAAGGCCATGTCCAGCAAGATGGTCGGCTATTCCGAGATTCCCTCGGACGACCCGTTCACCAAGTCGGCCGTGGTGCAGTTGGCCTTTCCGATTCGCGCCTGGGGCGACAATGTGGCGATGATGCTCCTGGCCATTGCCGGCAACTGTTTTGCCTATTCAAAGCACATCATGCTCA
>JACPGN010000001.1 GCA_016182435.1 Lentisphaerota bacterium
CGGATCGGTCGCGGCCGTTTTCTTCAGGTCCGGGTTGCGTTCCAGGGCGTCTTTGAGCGTGATATCGGGAATTTCGGGAACCATCTTGGCCAGGCGGTCGCATTCCGGCAGCGGAATTTGCAGCACCCTGCCGACGTCGCGGATCACGGTCTTGGCGCCCAGCGAGCCGAAGGTGATGATCTGGGCCACGTTTTCACGCCCGTATTTCTGGCGGACATACTCAATTACTTCCGCGCGCCGGAACTGGCAGAAGTCAATGTCAAAATCCGGCGGACTTATCCGTTCCGGGTTGAGGAAGCGTTCGAAGACCAGGTTGAAGCGCAGCGGATCCACGCTGGTAATACCCAGGGCGTAGGAAACCAGGCTGCCGGCGGCCGAGCCGCGCCCGGGTCCCACCGGGATTTTCTGTTCGCGCGCAAAGCGCACCAGATCCCACACCACCAGGAAGTAGCCGGTGAACCCGGTTCTTTCGATCACCTTAAGCTCATAATGCAATCGTTCCATAATGCGGCGCTCGCGTTCGTCTTTGGGGTGCTCGGGATCTTGAACGGCATAGCGCCGGCGGATGCCCTCGCCGCAGAGGCGCGCAAGGTAATTTGACAGCGTGAAGCCCGCCGGTACGGCGAAGGCGGGGCAATGCAGTTTCGCCTTCAGGCTGAGTTCCACGTTGCAGCGCTGCGCAATCTCTACCGTGTTGCTGAGCGCCGCGGGCGCCTCGCCGAAGAGCCGCGCCATTTCCGCGCCGCTTTTGAGATAAAATTCGGGGGAGCCGAATTGCATTCGCTTCGCGTCGCTCAGGACCGCGCCGGTCTGGATGCAGAGCAGGACCTCGTGGGCGGCCGCATGGCTCTTTTCGAGGTAATGCGCGTCATTGGTGGCTACCAGCTTGAGCCCCGTTCGCGCGGAGAGGGCAATCAAGCCTTTATTGACCGCCGGCTGATCGCTCAAGCCGTGGTCTTCGAGTTCCAGGTAGAAATTGTCCTTGCCCAGAATCTCGGCATATTCGCTCGCCACCCGCTCCGCGCCGGCGTCATCCTTCGCCAGCAGCCGCTCGGCGATGCGGCCTTTCAGGCAGGCCGAGAGGCCGATCAGGCCCTTGCCGTAACGCGCGAGGATTTCCTTATCAATGCGCGGCTTGTAATAATAGCCTTCCAGGTGGGCGGCTGAGACCAGGCGGATCAGGTTGGCATAGCCGGTTTCGTCGGCGGCCAGCAGGACCAGGTGGGCGGCGGCGCCCCCGGGGCCGTCGGTTTTGCGGTCGGTCCGGCTGCCGGGCGCTTCGTAGACTTCGCAACCGAGGATCGGCTTGATGCCCTTGGCGCGCGCGGCCTTGTAAAAATCCACGGCGCCATACATGTTGCCGTGGTCGGTCATGGCCACGGCGGTTTGGCCGTGCTTCTGGACGGCCTCCATGAGCGGCTCGATCCGGCAGGCGCCATCCAGCAGGCTATAGCTGGTATGCAAATGCAGGTGAACAAAAGGCGTGGTCATGGCGGCATTTCAACGTATAGAAATTTCAAAGTTCGGACTGGATTCCTGCTTTCGCGGGAATGACAGATAAAGTCTGCATGGTTGTCATTCCCGATCTAATCGGGAATCCAGAATAGTTGCGGATTTTGCCGCATAATTTAAGCAGAATGCGGCCGGTCATCACGGAGTATGAATCACGGGCAGCACAGCCGCGGCCTAGAACCTAAAGGGCGCAAGTCAGCGAACCATCTTCAAGCTCAGGTCGTCCAGCATAAACTGCGCTTCGCCTTCCGGCATCTGGAAATACAGGCCATAGGTAAGATTGGACTGGACGGTCTGAGGGCACGCGAAGCGGTAAGTCCGTTTCTGCCAGCCACCGGAGGGCTGGACCTGGTCGGAAATATGGCGATCGGCATGCACTTCGGGGTGCTCTTCCGTCTCCTCTTCAATCAATTCGCGGCCCGAAAGCCTCCACGTGGCCGGCTTGCCTTCCAGGATAGCCGAGAAGGTGAACTCATATTCGTGACGGATCTTCAGGGTTACCGAAGGCCCGTACATCGCGCGTGCGCCAACTACGGGACCCTGCTGGGAAACGACAAAGCCGGGATAGTGTTTGATATAGCGGAAATACATGAAATACTCGCCCTCCACCGGCCGGATGGGATAGCCGGCGCGCAAGGCGACTTCCTTTTCGGCCGACATCATTACAGCCGAATTACAGTAGCCCACGCCGAAACCGTTATGCTGCCAGCTGGCAGGCGCTACTAAATCCTTTTCCGTGTCGGTGCCCTTGACCGGTTCAGCCTTGGGAAACTTGGGTTCGGTCTTGCTGCCCTCGTTGAGGGCAATAAGCACTTTGCCATTGGGAGAGCCCAAGAGCAGGTCAATGAGTCCATCCTCATTCCAGTCGCAGGGATAGGCAAACGACATGCCGTTAATGACTTCCTTGTCGCCGAGTTTCACATTGTGGTCGTATTCGAGGATGGCCGGCGCCAGGGTTCCTCGAATGGCGGCCACCATGTCTTTGCCTTCCACGGCTTTCTTGGTGCCCTTGTGCAGCCGGATCTGGCCCGTGCGGGTGCCGACGATCAGGTCGCTCAGGCCGTCGCCGTTATAGTCGGTCACGGCGGGGGTAAGTTGTTCAAAGCCCTCTCCGTAGGCCAGGAAGAACACGCGGTCTTCAATGAAGACCGGCTTGTTGCGCGAGCCGGTGTTCAGCAACAATCGCACGCTGTTGGCCGAGTAGGTGCCCTCGCCCATGATCAGGTCCGGCTTGCCGTCGTTATTCCAGTCGGCTACCCAGGGGGCCATGTAGTTGCCCAGGAGCATGACCTGCTTGCCCAGCATCAGCGTGAGCACGCGGTCCCGGGGATCCTCCACGCCATATTCCGTGCTGATATAGCGCGGAATACCCATGCGACGGATGAATTTTGGCTGCATGCGCGTGCCAATATTTTCCAGGACCCCCACGTCGCCGTAAAACGTGCCGAAGAGCACGTCGTTATCCATATCGCCATCCCAGTCGCACACATGAATCTTGGCGCTCCCGCCAAGGAACGTGGGCAGAAACTCGCCGGTGGTGAACTTCGGTTTGCCCTTCTCGCCGGAGTTCAAGTAAATCCACAAATAACCCTGCGGGTCGCTGACCACCAGGTCCTTCAAATTGTCGCCGTTCATGTCCACGAAGTTAGGACAGGTGGACATGGGCGTACTGACCATGTGGCCGACGTTGTCCAGCACCGGCAAAGCGGCGCCATGGACGCACAGATCGTTGTTCGACGCCACGCCATCCCAGTAATTGGGGACTACCTGTTCGCCTCTGAACGTCGCTGATAAGAGGTTGCCGGGTTTGCCGGTCGGGGCGGGCGCATTGGTCTGCGCCGGCGAGAGCCCGGATAGAGCCAGGAGGGCGGTCAGCGCCAGTGTCAGGCGGGGGGCAAGCGGTAACCGGTGAGTTATGTGGGTGCTGAATATTTTCTTGTCATTCCCGACTTGATCGGGAATCCAGAAATCTTCAATGCTGATGCTGGATTCCCGCTTTCGCGGGAATGACAGCAATGAAGCCTGTAATCGTCTCTCCCTCGAAACTGAGGCATTACGGTTATTAATGGATTTCTTCATGACTATTTAAAGTCTCGATCGCTCTTTTTCGTCTTGATACGCAGCGTGCCCGGCTTGGCCGTGGTTTCCTTGAGTTCCTCTTCTTTATCCGCCGGCTGATTGGTGGCGGCCGCGGCGATATTGGTCGGCGCCGTGGGCGCCGGCCGGCTCGTCACCGGGCCGGCGGGTAATTCCTTGGGCAGCAGCATTAAATCACGCTGGTAACGGGTCAACAGATGAACCACGACGTTGATGCCGAACTTGTAGGCATTGCGCGTGGTTTCATCATTGAGATTCCGGTAGATGACCCGCTGATAGTGTCCACCGGCCAGATGCGGGCCATAGACATGTCTCCAGTAGCGCCAGGCCTTTTTCTTGCCCATATCTTCGGGCTTGCCCACGTAGACTTGCCCCCATTCGATCTTGCCCTCGCGATTGAGCCGCGCTTCCCAGAGATGGCCGTAGCCGTTCAGGGTGTAAAGCACCGCCAGCTTGTCATCAATATTGATCATCTCGACCGGCTCGTCATAATAATTCATGCCGCTGGGCAGGCCGATTTTTTCGAAGAAGGTGTTGAACATTTCGTGATTTTCCGGGACGATCTCAAAATCACGGTCCGGCAGGACGCGGTGGATCTCGCGCCGGAAAGCGACGTCGAAGCGCGAGCGGCGCCCGGCCAGGGCGCTGTCGGCCCAGATACAGCCGCCCAGCAGCAGGTAATCGCGCAGGTTCTTCACCTCGTTTTCCGTGAAGTGGAAATCCTTGTGGCCGGTCAGATAGACGAAGGGCGGCTTGATCGTGAAGAGCTGGTCCGTGCCGACGTCGAGCGCTTCGGGCTTCATCTGGGCGTCAATGCGGTCCTTGCTCCAGGCCCGGATCTGCAGCATCATGTTGTGCAGCGCGCTGGGGTTGCAATTCCAGTCGCCATCCTGGTACTTGGCCTCATAGATGGTGAACTTGGCCTTGGTCTGGCGCCCGCGGTTTTCGACTTTCCAGTCTTTCTGAAAATCGGCCACGCGCTTAAAACGCTCGATGCGCGCGAGCTCGATTCTTTTGGTCATATCGGTTTCAAGTTTGATCTCAGCCATTTTCAGCGCCGGCGCCACCGAGGGCGTCTCCGGGCGGACAAACTCGGACGGGGCCATGGTGGTAATGCGTTTCACTTCCGTTTTCAGGTTTTCGGCCGTAGTGCTTACCTTGATCTCCTTTTTTTCGGCCTTGGTTTCCTTTGGTTGCTTGGGCGGTGGCGTGGCCGCCGACGGGGGCAGGACCAGGAGCGAGCCTTCATCGAACGAGCCGTGGGTGGCAATATAGGATGAAATCTTGTAGCCGGCGAAAATCAGGAGCAGCGAGAGATAGAAGGCCAGGGAAATCAGGAAATAGCGCGAGCGCAGCAGCGGCAGGAGCAAAAACCAGAGCCGTTTGTGGGCCGCTGATTTTTCCAGCGCTTCGATTTTATGTTCAAGATCGAGACGCATGGGCGTAGTCTTTCCAATGCGGGGCAATGCCCGCAACCCAGGAAATCAACCACTGATTACACTGATGGCACGGATGGGGAAAACCGGCCCCATTCCATATCCGTGCTATCAGTGTCATCCGTGGTAACATTCCTATTTTTCATAGCGGTTGTTCATATATCTGGTACTACTGGTTGGCGAAGAACGACAGATTTTTCACGCCCGCGGCCGCGCAGGCCGCCAGGACGTCAATGATCCGCTGCTGGCGGACTTTCGGTTGCGGGTGGATAACTACCGGCTGCTTCTCGCCGAAGAGATCAATGCACTGTTTCAGCTTTCCCTGCAACAGCGGCAGGAGCCGGTCATCGCTGGCGCCCATCGGAAGCTCATTGCAGAACACCTGGCCATTCTCCTTGATTGCCACGGTCAGTTCCGGCATCAGCGGTTGGGGCGTGGTCGGGGCGTTGCCCGGCACCAGCAACCCAAGGTATTTCTCTTCAATCTTGATCTGGGACGAGGCTATGAAATAGAGGAGCAGCAGGAACGTGCAGTCCATCATCGGCCCCATCTGCAGTTGGCAAGGCTCGTCTTTTTCTTCCCGGAATTTCATGGGGTGCTGAACCTTCGCGTATTTTTTGCGCTTGATTCGGACGTTCCATTAACCCAGCGATGCTCGCTGGGCTATGATGTTCGACCCCGTTGGGGTCGTGTTTCGGCGAACCTTCTTCAGTTTTCCTTTTCCACGGTTGAAAACAGCATGTTGGGCACTTTGGCCTCGGCCACCGCCGCCATGATCTGCTGGGTGAACTCATAGGGCACCCGCCGGTCAGTGCGCAAGACCACCCGGAAATGCGGATTCTTGCTCGTCTGGGCAGTTCGTTCGAGCAAGGGCGTCAGCTCCTGGGGATCGCCGAGGGTTTTTACGCCGATCTTGTAGGTGGGTTCGTATAAGGACTCGTCCCATTCAATATCAATGATGAATCGGCCGGACTCGTCCTTTTCCACGATGCCCTGGTGGGTGCCGGGCAACTTTACTTCCTTGCTGATGCGTACCATGTCAATCGTGCTGACCGACACGAAATAGAGGATCAGCAGGAAGACGCAGTCCATCATCGGCCCCATCTGCAGCTCGCAGGCTTCATCCTCGCCGGGGAGCCATTTTTTCTTCATGGCGTCTTTACTCCCAATCCAGCTCCGCGCCGCAATGCTGGCATTTGGCGGCGCCTTCGGTTACTTCCTTGGAGCAATTCGGGCAGGCGACCTGCTGCGCTTTAGCCGGTGTTGCCGCCTTGGCAGCCGCGGGTTTAGCCCCCGTATCGGTTTTGGCCTTGGTGGCCGTTGCGGGCTTGGCCGTCGGGCCGGTCACCCCGCCAAGTTGTGCCAGACGCGCTTCCTTGGTTACAATCACCAGGTCGTCCGGAATGTTGTCAAAATCAATTTCATCAAACAGCACCGACAAGCGGCCCTGCACATATTCCATGATCTTCTTGGCGCGGTTGCCCAGGAGGTAATAGGCGCACAATCCCGGGATGGCGATGATCAGGCCGGTGTAGGTGGTGATCAAAGCCTCGCCGATATCGCCGGCCAGCTTGGTGGGATCGCCCACGGCCCCGCTATAGGCCATGGAGTTAAAGGCGCCGACCATTCCGGAAATCGTGCCGAAGAGGCCCAGCAGCGGCGCGATGGTGGCGTTCAGGTTGATATAGGCGTTCTTATTCTTATAGACATTGCTTTCGGTGGTGGCCGATTCCAGGGCGGCGGCCTCAAAGGCTTCCTGGCCGTTGGGCAGTTTTTCCAGCGCCGCGCATAAAATGCGGGTGACCACACTGGGATTTTCACTCCCGATCTTCCAGGCTTTCTGATAATCCTTGACCATCAGGGTCTGATATAATTGCTGCACAATACCCGCCGGACTGGCCACGCTAATCCGCAGTTTAAGCAGCAATTCGATCAGGACGGCGGTGGCCCACACGGCCGTGGCCAGCAGGGGCCACATGGTCGGTCCACCCTGCCGCCAGTAATCCATGAACGTTTCCGGTTTCTTATTTTTGTCCCAGCCCCCACTGGCGGGAACATCAGCCGCCGTGGTGGCCGGCGCCGGAGCGGCCGGCGCCTGGGCGTAAGCTCTCGAAGCCGGGTTCAGACCGGCAATAAACGGGGTGCCGGCCAATAACAGGCTGATTACCGTTAAAGCCATCAGGAACCGAAAGGATCGCGTCTGCATAGGGTCCTCCTTAATCGCTTATATTTTAATCTGCGCGTTTATATCTGTCAATTGCTTTCAGCGACCGGGGGTAAGTCTCACAGGTATTCTGTAGCCGCCCCACTCCGCTGGGGCGTCTTTTCGCGGCAACGGAGTGCCGCGGCTACATTTACCCCCTCAATAACGCATTACGTCCAGCGCGCACCGCGCTGGGATCATTCCGCGCGCTTGCTCCCCAGGGCCTTGCGCGTGGCGACGGCCTGGGCGGCAAACGGCGAGGCCGGATAGTTTTCAATCAGCTCGGTCAGCAGCTTTTCGGCTTTCTGCGGCTGGTTGGATTTGGCCATGAGCCCGGCGGCGCGGTAAAGCGCTTCCGAACAGGAGGGCTCCACCGGATATAGGCCGATCACCCGCAAATACGCATCCAGGGCTTCGGCCGGGTGCGCAAGGCCTTCCTGGCATTGACCGATCCCGAGATAGATTTCAGCCGCATAAGGCAGTTGGTCCTTGACTGGTTTCAACTCTTTAGCGTAAGGCTCGGCCAGTTCCTGGAAGCGTTGCAGGGCCGGGGTATAGTTTTTCCTGGAAAGTTCAATGGCGGCCAGCCCCACCGAAGCGGCCATGCCGAGCGGGTGTTCCGGGTAAGTCTGCAGAAAACTCGTAAAGGCTTTTTCCGCCTGGTCATATTCCCCGGCGCGCAGACTCGCCCGGGCGAAATACACCAGTCCGGTGGTCACCCAGCCCGTATCCAGTCCGCGATAGTGCGTCGTGATCTTGCCCAGGTTCAACTGGGCATCGCGCAGATCGCCCTTTTCATAGGAAGAGAGCCCGCGCACGATGCTGGGCGGCGGCTCGACCGTCAGTTGCACGATATTGGCGCGGGGCACCGTGACTTCCCCGCCCTGGGACAGTTGAATATAGACACCAGTTTGATCTACGGAGGTAACCCGGCCCCGGAACGTTTGCGCTCTGGTCACAATCACGTCTTCCGGCCGGGCATTTCCCGCCGCGAGCAGGAAAGCGGTGGCGATGAGTGCGAGGCTGAATAATCCTTGTTGGCGCATAATTCGGTTGCCCGGTTGCCGGCCGGCCGGGGAAAAGCACCTCATCAGTTATGAGGGCTAATGTCATTCCCGACCTGATGCTACTCTGCGAAGTAAGCCTTCGCTACGAAGCACGAGTCGGGAATCCAGAAATATTCAATGCTAATGCTGGATTCCCGCCTTCGCGGGAATGACAGCATGGGAGCCTGCAATCGTTTTCCCCTCATGATTGAGACATTACGGAAAAAGTCTTCGCTCCAGGCTCTGAAAAAAGATAAGATAAACAGAGCGCCTTCGGACTGTCAATACCAAACAAAATAAAATCTGGCCATTCTTCCGGAAAAAGTGTAATGGTTTTCCACGTGGTTTTAGACCATTGGCTAAGGCGGGCTTAAAAGATGGAACGGAGGCGTTTTATGAGCAGGTGCTCTCGGCGAATAAGTTGGGCGCTGCTGGTTTTGCTCTTGCCGGCGTGGTTCACCACGGCCGTCGAGCCAATGGACGAATTGGCCAAAATCGGCGAGGAGCACATGCGCGGGAGCCACTATGCCCAGGCCATCAAAGTCTATGAAAAGATCATGCAGAATCCCACCTATGCCAACATTCTGGCCGTCAAGTTCGATCTGGCCTGGGCCTATTACCTGACCGGCGCCTTTGAAAAGGCCATCCCGCTCTTCACCGACCTTTCGGGAGTCCGCGCCCCCAGTGAGGCGATCAAGGCCCAATCCCTGTTTCTCCTGGCCGATAGTTACGCGCGCCTGGCCGCTACCCAGGACGAGAAAGACGCCGACCGCAAAAAAAACATTAAGAAAGCGCTGGAGCTTCAGACCGAATTTCAAACCAAGAACAAAAAGAGCCCGAATATGCCCCAGTCGCTTTACGCCCGCGGCTACGCCTATTTTCTGAACAAGCAGTATACCGAAGCCGAAACCGACCTGAATAACCTGATCCACGTTTATCCCGGCACTTCGGCGGCCCAGGATGCGCACTACCTCCTGGCCACCGTCTATAGCCAGCAGGGACTGGAGAACATCCAGGCCGGCCGGAAAAACGAAGCCAAGCCGTTCTTAGACAAGGCCCGCGAGATTTTCGGCAAATTGACCAAAATGGGAGGCAATCCCGTTACGGCCAATGACAGCGTGTTCGCGCTCGCCGAAACCTGGTTTGGCGCCGGCATCTATAACGAAGCCATCCGCTCATTCCGCGAAGTGCGCGCCAAGGACGAAGTCCTGCGCATTCTGAATAGCCAGATGGACAAGGCCCAGACGGAACTCGCCGCGCAAACCGGCCGCAAGGAAGACACGACCTTCATCAAGGGAGAAATAGATCGGCTTAAAGCGCAGGCGTTGGCGGTCAGTGAAGGCGCGGATCTGGTGGTGGCCTGTTACCTGCGGATCGCCCAGGCCTATTTTGAGGCCGGCAGCTATGACCTGTGCCGCGTGCTTTGCCGGCACCTGGACGCCTTCGCCGCGGGGGAGAGCAAGCAGCAGGCCAATTACCTGCTGATCAACACCTACCTTAAGGAAGAAGATCCCGATAGCGCCTCCCGGGAACTGGAGGATTTCCAGCAGACCTTCGGCGCGGACGCGTCCATGGCCGATACGGCCAGCCTGGCCATTGGCCAATTATACATGCGCCAAGGCACGGAGCAAGGCCTGGTCAAGGCTCTGGCGCAATTCACCAAGAGCGTGGATGAGTATCCCAAGGGCAGCGCGCTCGAAGACGCGCTCCGCCTCAAGTTTTCGGCCGAATACGTGCTCAAGGAGAATGAGGAAGCCCACCAGACGATTGATGCTTACCTGGAAAAGTTTCCGAAGGGCGTGGCGGTGCCCATAGCGCTTTATTATAAGGCCATGGCCTTAGCGGAGCTCAAAGAGCTGGATGAGGCCTTGCATTGACCAGGTCATCCGGCGGTTTCCCCAGAAAACGGAAACCTTCGATGCGGTTGACGAGGTGTTTTATCAGAAGGGCGACCTGCTCATGCGCGCCCAAAAGCCGCAGGAAGCCGCGAAGCACTTCGAGGCATTCCTGGCACGGTTTAAGGATAGCAAGCTGCGGCCGGAAGCCATGTATCAGCTTGGCGTTGCCTTGAACGCCGCCGCTCAGACGGACAAAGCCAAACTCGTATTGGAAGACCTGGCCCGGCAGTTTAAGGACCACAAGATTGCGCCGATGGCCCTCTATCAGGTTGCCGTAATCTATTTTGAAAAAAAGGATTTTCCCCGCATGGGCGACGCCCTCGAAGTGCTGATCCAGGCCTATCCCAAAAGCGAATTAACGACCGACGGCTTCTACTGGCTGGGCACTATCGCCCGGCAGGATGGCCGGCTGGAGGATGCCATTGATTACTACGCGCGCTGCGTGGAATCCAACCCGGCCTACGAGCATGCGCCGGAATGCCTGTTGAATAGCGGGCTGTCCTACCAGGATATTGCCGAAAAAATGGGTTTGCCCACCGTGCTCTCCGCCGAGCGGCGCGCGCTGTTCCGCGCCACGCTTTTTGACGCGGCCAGCGCCTTTGAAGATTTGCTGGCTAATTACCCGGCTTCCGACCAGGCGCTGGAAGCAATCACCGGGATGGCGCGGTCAATTTTTGATCTCGTGCGCTACAAGGAAATTCCCGAAGAGGCGGGGGACCAATTCTTCGCCAAGGCCCTGGCGCGCCATAAAGATCACTCCCGCCTCGCCGCCCAGTTGGCGTTCGCCCGCGGCAATTTCCTCCTGCTGAACAAGCAGACCGACAAGGCCCTGGCCGCGTTCAAGCAAGCCTTTACGACTGATCCGGAAGTGCGCCTCTCGCCGCCGATGCTGGCCAGCTATGCCGAGGCGCTCAAGGAGGCCAATCAACCCTCCGAGGCGGAAGCAATCTACAACAAGATCGTCGCCAATTTCCCCAACGATCCGGAAGCGCTGGCCCCCGCCTGGTATGGCCTGGCGGACATCAAATTCCGGCAGAACGATTTCGGCGCCGCCACGCCGGCCTTTGAAAAGGTTTTAAAGGATTTTCCGTGGTATGAGCCGGGCAAGCAGGGCAAGGTCAAACTGGCCCAGATTTACGAGATGAAAAAGGATTATGAGCAGGCCGAAGCAATGTTCACCGAGGTCTGGAAGCAGGAAAAAGGCGAGGCCCGCATTGGCGCCATGCTGGGCGTGGCCCGCTGTCAACTCGCCCAGGTCCGCGCCACGCCCAAACCGGATAACTGGAAAGAACTGATCCGGGTCTGCTCCGAAAATCTGACCAAGATTATTGTGCTCTACGAAGCGTTCCCCGAGTACTGCGCCGAAGCTTATTTTCTGCAGGGCCAGGCCTGCGAATTGGTCGGCGACTCCGCCAAGGCCAGGGAAATGTATTACAAGGTTACGACGGACTACAAAAACTTTCCATCGGCAAGGCAAGCCGCCGAGCGGCTGCAGGCCCTGGGCGGCTATACTCCGCCGGTCGCCGCAACGGGAAAGTAAGCAAGCTGAATCTTCGCCTGAGCGAATGTCCGCCTGAGCCGGCCCAGCGAACCGCGTGCCCCGCTCTTAGCGGAGTGGTTCTATCACACTTTATAAAGTGTGATAGACAAGAAATTGCCTGTCCCGGCGAATGCCAGCCCCTCCCAACGAAGGTTATCTTCCTGTAGGCCTTCCCTGGCCAGCCTGGGCAGGCATAGTATGAAGGCTGAGCTGCCAAGATTATGCCGCCATATTATGGCGGCCTACAGATTTTGGAGACCTTTATCCCGATTCTTCATCAAGACCGGCCGGATAGTTTATTGGGCTCCGCCCTTAGCGCGGTTTTACCGCCAGGGTCATCGCCACTTCCGGACAGGTAAAGGGTGAATCGTATTTCGTGCAGTTGATGCAGCCCATGTAAAGCTTGTGCATCAGCGTTTCCTTGGGCACTTCGCGAAAGCCGAACTGATGGAAGAAAGCCGGGGTGAAGGTCAGCACCACGAGTTGCGCGGGATGAAACCGCTTGATCCGCTGGATCGTAGCCTTCACCAGGGCCGAGCCGATCCCCCGACGCCGGTACCGACCGCTGACCGCGACCGACTTGATTTCAATGGATGGGTTGCGCGCCTTGCCGATTTCGGGCAGAACCTGCCAGGCGGCGGTCCCGATAATCCTGCCCGCAATGCTACGCATAGCGTTGCAGGCGGGCCGGCCGGCGGCGGAGCGCGCTTTGGCCTCGCACACCAGAAACCGGTCTATGTTCTGCACAATATCGCTGATGGCGCGCGGCACCACCTCGCGCGGATGCTCCTTGATCAAGGCGTAAATGGCGCCGGCATCCTCAAACCCGGCATTGCGAATCCTATAAGAGCTGAGTGCTTTCATGAGCGGTTGATTGATCAATAGCACCTGTGCTCCTCTTTGGCGAGAACAAATCGCGTTTCCGCTTCCCTTTCAGACGCCTTGACGCCCAACCAGAATGATTTTATGATCTGTTCGAAACTTTGGAGAATAAATTAGGCTTTCGGCAACTAAAACCTCTTCGGCCTTGCTCTGGGCAGGCTGTAGCCGGCCTCGCTGAGGCCGGTCCGGGGTCAGCGACCCCGGCTACATCATTGAAATTCCTATGCTTTAAGGCACGGGCGCCGCATGAACATAACCTTCCGGCAAATCCCGATCCTGATTGCCATCGCGGCGGCCACCGTCGCGCTGGTCGCCATTATCAACAGTTTTTCCCGTCCCAAGGCCATTGCACAGGCGGTCCGCGAACAATCTTTGCCGCGCCTGGCCTCAGCCGTGGCCGCTCATCCGGAACTCATCAACTCTCCGGACAAAAATGGATTCACCCCATTGCATTGGGCCGTTATGGACAGCCAGACCAATCTGGCCGAATTTCTGCTGGCGCACGGCGCCGCGGTCAATGCCCGCGATCGCTACGGCATGACGCCTTTGCACAAAGCCGCCGCCTTCAACGGCCAGAACATGGCCGAGCTCCTGCTGAAGCACGGCGCCGACCCGAATGCTTTTGCGACCAAATATGGCGTGATCCAGGTTGCGCCCCTGCACCTGGCCGCCGAAGCGGGTTTCGACGATGTGATCCGGGTATTGCTTGATCACGGCGCCGAGATCAATGGGCCTACGCGCGGACAGAACCGCGCGACGCCGCTGCACCTGGCCGCCGCGAAAGGAAGAAGCGCCACGGTAAAAATGCTCTTGCAGGCCGGGGCCGAAGTCAATCCGCGCGACATCAAAGGTCAGACGCCGCTGCATTGGGCGCTGGTCGCCGAACAGGCCGACTGCGCCGATATCCTGCGCCTCTTCGGCGGCACGGAATAAGGGCCTGTTCCGGCCATGTTTTTTTTAACGCGGAGCACCTGTCTATCCTTGCTAAATAAATCAATGCTAATAACATTTAACCGCAAACGAGAGGAGAAAGAGCACATGAGCAAATTGATCCTGAATAAAACGCAGTTGCGCGACAAGGTGTACGCCTGCTGGATGGGCAAGAACATCGGCGGGACTCTCGGAGGACCTTGGGAATGCCGAAGGCACACGCATGCGCTGACCTTCTATGAACCCGTGCCCGTCAAAGCAGCTCCGAACGATGATCTCGATCTGCAACTGGTGTGGTTGAAGATGCTGGAGGAGGAAGGGCTGGATCCATCCGTGCGCGCGTTTGCCGCGTACTGGAACCAGTATGCATCTCGTTACCCGTGGAACGAA
>JACPGN010000106.1 GCA_016182435.1 Lentisphaerota bacterium
GCCATGAGCCTTAACGTCAACTGGTCCAATCCGTATGCCCAACGTGAGGGCGTGTGGCGCCGCGGCAACCTGCACACGCACACGGCGCCGGGAAGCCCGTGCGCGCAGATGTTGCTCGCCCGCGCGTTGGAACTCTATCGGCGGGCAGGGTGCGATTTTCTGGGAATCTCCGACCATGGCATCGTCACGCGCGCGCCGGATCATGCTCTTACGATTATCTCGGGAACGGAATGGAACTCCCCGCATGGCGAGCACGTCAATATCTATGCCGGCGATCCGGCGGATATTCCCGCGGCGGCCCTCTGGAGCCCGGTCAACGCCGTAACAGCGCTCGTCGAGCTGCTCGCCAGGCTGGCAAGCTGCGACGTGCTGGTGGTGTTGAACCATCCCAACATTGACCTCGAGCCGCACTACAGCCGGAAGAAACTTGCGGAAGTTCAACCCTATGACGGAATCGAAATCTTCAACGGACTGGTCCGACGCTGCTGTGGTTCGCCGCTGGCCACGGAGAAATGGGATTATGTGCTCTCGAAAAACCGCCGCGTGCTGGGCTTGGCCGTGGATGACGCGCATCGGGAGGATGATATCGGGGCTGGTTATATCCAGGTCCGCTCGCGCGGGAACAGCCCGGCCGAGATCATGGCTGCTATCCGGGGCGGCAATTTCTACTGCTCGACCGGCGTGACGATCGCCGATATACTCCGGGAGAATAATACGGTTCGAATTGACACCCTTGACGGCCAGGAGATTCAGGCCATCGGGTTTGGTGGCCGGCTGTTTCAAACCGTCCGTGGTCGGTGTTGTTCCTGCGACCTGGCTGGGATCGAGAGCGCCTATCTCCGGTTCGCCGTGTATGGCGAAGGATCCGCCATGGCCTGGACGCAGCCCTTCTTCCGGGAATAGGCGTCCGATCTCATCCGTTTGATGATCGGAGAAACCTCACCCCTAACTGGAGCTCTGAAGTGAAGATCGCTCTGATCGGCGCCGGTAGCTTTGTTTTCGCCCCCACCTTCTGCCACGATCTCCTGGTTCGGCATCGGCCTGCGGCCTTGCATCTCATTCTGGTCGATCTCGATCTGGCGGCCGCGGAGCGCATGGCGCGTCTGGCCCGGTCCATGGCCGTGCGCTCCGGGCTCGATGCCCGGATTGAAGCCGCCATGGATCGCGTCGCGGCCTTGGAAGGGGCCGACTATGTTGGGCTTTGCGCCTCGCCCCAAGGCGCCGCCCGTTGGCGGATGGATTTCGAGATCCTTCGCGAGGCCGGGCTCGCCGACCAGGCCCGGGAGTGCGGCGGCCTGGGCGGTCTGGCCAATAGCCTCCGCTCCATCACCCTGGCTTTGGATCTGGCCCGCGAAATCCAACGGCGCTCGCCCAAAGCCGTCCTTCTCGACGTCACCAATCCCATGCCCCGAGTGGTGACCGCCGTCAACCGCTTCACGCAGGTCGCCTGCTATGGCTTCTGCAATATTGCGCAGGAAGGAACACAACCCTTCGCCGAGAGCGCCGGCCTCTTGGGCTTGAAGCCTGTTGAAATTAGCGGCGTCACTGCCGGGCTCAATCACTTTGCCTGGGCTTTGAGCTTGCAGCACCGGGCAAGCGGTGAAGACCTGCTGCCGGCCTTGCGCGTCGCCCTGGAACGGCGCGGCTCCCGCACTGACCGCCTCCGTCTGAAGTGGTGGCGGGAGTGGGGCCTGCCGCCCTTCGGCCACGTCGACCATCACGGGGAATATCTGCCCAAGGCCCCCGACATTCAGTACCCGGAGGCTCCGCCCTATCACGGCACTCCGGCCGAACGACAGCGGCAGGCCCGCGAACTCGAATGCCTGATTGCCGGTGCGTGCGCCTGGGAGGAGGCCGATATCTGCCGCAGTTGGGAGCACCCGTCCGATTTCCTCCTGGCCCGCGAAAACCCGGAGGCGGTGCCGTTCCCGATCCTGAATCTACCCAATGATGGGACATTGCCGCAGTTGCCCCGTGGCCGGATCGTCGAGATCCCCGTCCGGGTCGGCGGTGGGCGGGTCGGCGGCGGCGGGCCGCTTACCTTTCCTCCGGGGTTGGCGGCGCTGCTCCTGCAGCTTTCCGACGTGCATGAGAAGGTGGCTGCGGGGGCTGCGGAGGGGAATCCTGCCCGACTCCTGGAGGCGATCGAAATCGATCCGGCGATTGAAGAGAAGGCCAAGGCCAAAGGGCTTCTGGAGAAGCTTCTGGCCCGGCACCGCGATCTCCTGCCGCAGTTTTGACTTCGTTTCCACAGTTCGGCCATGGCCTGGACACAACCCTTCTTCCGCGAATAGGAATCCAAGAGACGGAAAGGCGATCAACCTGTCGGGGCGGATAATGAGGAGGAACGACTGACGTGAAACTTTCCGTGAACCTGTCCGGGAAACGGCCCTCTGTAGCCGCCCGCGCCGAGGGCGGCAGTCTTCCGCGCCCAACGTGTGCGGCTACAGAAGAGCCGACGTCAAGTTTTGAGGGTCACGTCTCGACTGTGAGGGTCTCGACTTTCGACATTTTGTTTTCAGGCTGATCACACTCCCTTCTTTCTGGATTGACGCCTGATGCGTGACGTCCTTTGCCTGTGAGAAACGCCTGTTAACCCTGTGCTAATAATCGAAAAATAATCCTGTTGTTCCAGCCGTCTTGGTTTAATATAGTAGTAACCGTTAGATTAAGTTTGCCGGAAGTATATCAGTCAGCTATAAATATAGGCATAGGAATTTCAATGTTGTTTGTAGGTAACCCTTTAGCCATTTGCAGAGATAAGTCGGCAGATGGCCTTTAGCGACTACCGCATCAACTTGGATGTCCAGATTATTTTTCAGCTTGTATTCGGGGCAAAAAGCAAGGTCTTGATTTTGGCGGGATCATCGCCGCC
>JACPGN010000104.1 GCA_016182435.1 Lentisphaerota bacterium
CCAAGTGCTATGGCGGCGACATTACCCGCAAACGCAAGCTCCTGGAACGCCAGAAGGAAGGCAAGCAGCGCATGAAACTCTGCGGCAAGGTGAACGTGCCGCAGGAAGCGTTTGTGGCCGTGCTGAAATCAAGCGGTTAGCCCGCCTGCAACGCTATGCGTAGCATTGCGGGCAGGGCGGAAGAAAAATCCAATGAACTTTTTTTTACGGCGGCGAATCCGCAAGGGGTTGTTGCACGGGTTAAAAGAGGCGCGGCACATCCGCAATCTTCGGGAGGATGTGGCCGAACCCGTGGCACTGCGCGGGCTGGATGCGGCAATTCAAAAGACGCATAAAGTCATTTCCACCTTGGCGGATCCCTGGCCGGGCTCCCTGGCCGAGCTCGGGCCCTTCTTTGCCAAGGCTACGCAGGGCAGGCAGGCGGGCAGGCCGCCTGCTGGCGGAAAGAGCGGCGGCCTGACCGAGCTCGGCCAGGGCTGGTCGCAGGCTGAGTCCGTTGCCACGGAGTTGAGCGCCAGGATTGAACCGCTCAGGCCCAGGCGCTCTTGCTCCTGGTTGCGCGAGAACCTGGAAATCATGGCGGTGGCCCTGGCCGTGGCCATGGCGTTCCGAACCTATTTCGTTCAGCCCTTCAAGATTCCCACGTCCTCGATGAGCCCGACTTTGTTGGGCATTCATTATCTTCCCCAAGCCAAGCCCGATTGGGTGGACCGCACGCCGTTGCGTCTGGCCAAGTGGCTGGTGTGCGGTTCCTGGTATGTGGAAATTCGCGCCTGGGCCTCCGGCCGAGTGCAGATTGTCAATACGCCCGAAGGCCGCTTTTTCGAGATCGCCGGCCGGGCTCATCAGGTTTTCGAGCAGATGACCGAACATATTGCTAACGGCGAGATGGTTCTGCCCGGTCAACTGCTGGCGTCCGGCGCGCGCGTGGCCGGGGATCACATCTTTGTCAATAAAGTGGCCTGGAACTTCCGCAAGCCGCGCCGGGGTGAAATCATGGTATTCAAAACCAACGGCATCAAGCATTCGCAGATCAAGCAGAATGAACATTACGTCAAGCGCATGGTGGGATTGCCGGGCGAAACTCTCAGTATTATTCCGCCGGATCTTGCCATCAATGGGCAGAAACTGCTGCACCCGGCAAGTATTGCCCGGGTTGCGGCGGCCATGCAGGGATACCAGGGCTATCAGGAAATAGGAACATACTTGACCAATCAACACAACCGTGTGCAATTGGCTGATGAAGAGTTTTTTGCCTGCGGCGATAACCAGCGCAACAGCTTGGACAGCCGCTATTGGGGACCGGTGCAGCGCGCTAATCTGGTCGGGCCGGCCTTCCTGGTCTATTGGCCTTTATCCCGCCGCTGGGGAATAGCGGACTGACGGACCACGCGGGACGCGTGGCAAGTGACAGATTTATCCCGCGTTGCGCGGGACGACGGACGACAGAGGACAGACGACGGAGGACGGACGACGGACGGCAGATCGGAGAAGAAGGCAGAGGACGGACCCTCCTACGCCAGGGCGCTACGGGGGGCAGGCGACGGACCACGCGGGACGCGTGGCAAGTAAACAATTTCCGCCGAAGGCGGATCCGCCAAGGTGGAACAACCCGGCCAGGGTAGGGGGGATTGCATGGCAATGAAATCACTATTCGTTATGGTTATGACCGCAGGGTTGTTGGGAGTTGGGCCGGTTACCGCGGCGACGCTATCCACGTCGGATTCCCGGGAAACGCTGATTACCCAAAATAGTCTGGACCCTTTAAGCCTGGGCGGCGTATTCGAGTTGCTGAAACGCGATATAATTGATGATCCTGGCGGAAAAACCATACTGGAAGCTTATAACTACTACGGCTATGTGGGCTATGACTTTTTCGAGTTAGCAACACTCTTTGGCACGTTAGGCGCTTCCCAGGCCAAGGCGATGGGCAGTGACGAGTTCGAAGATCCCGGGGTCAAGTGGTCATTGGGGCTGAACCTGAAAATCTGGCACATTGACCTTGATGATCCCACGTTCATCGCGGGACGCTACAGCATCCGGGCGATGGGTGAATACTCGCAATACCAGTCCGGCGACAAAGTTACTACCCGGGTTCAGTGGCAAGACCTCTACGCGGCCTTAACGTTAAATTACGAGATTTTTGCGGCCGACATGGCCTCCACCGACAAATACCCCTACAGCCTTCTATTATTCATTGGCCCGGCATGGTCCCAGGTTGATGGCGAGCGCGAAACAGCCAACCAGATCTATGACTTCAGCGAGGAACACAATGTGGGCATTGCCGCCGGGGTGGACTTATTTGCCGCTCATAATTTATCCATAGGCGGCCAACTTCAATTCTTCTTTGACGAGCCTACGTTTAGCGTCAGTGCGATGTATAACTTCTGATGAGCATTCTGAAAAAGTGTGGTTACATTTCTTCTTTATAAGCAGTTTATGCCTCATTCCTGTCATTCCCGCGCAAGCGGGAATCCAGGTATTGGCTCTTTACTGCTTCTGGATTCCCGATTAGATCGGGAATGACGGACTGGATAGACTTGCCTGACTTGCGAGACTTACCCTGATGATTCCTGATTCTAGCGAAAAGGGCTAATTTTAAGCCAACGTCGCATAATATATCTTATGTCTACTAATGGCTATAGCGTAAAGCCCGGCAGGCCAAAGGATAATAAAGCTATCTCCTCAGGTCTCACCACCGAGACCCATGCTTCGCCAAAGCGCTTCGCAGGGCAAGCACGGAGGTGCTGAGGAAGAGGTTCTCCTCACGTGATTTGAATTCGTGTAGCCGCGCCGGTAACGGCGTGGATTCCTTCGGCGGCCACGGCGTCACCGCCGCAGCTACATAAAACCATTGTTAGCCGTTAACGCAGCAGATAAACAAACTTTTCAGTCCGTGCGTCGCGTTCGATGTCCAAAACAAAGGCATTAGCGCGGTCCTTGACGAACTCGTTGATAAAATATTCCGCCCGCGACTGGCTGATCATGGGCAGGGAATTGACTTGCCTGATAATATCGCCCTGTTTAAGCCCGAACGCGCCAAATACATCGCCTTCCCCCTCAATATCCAGCGCATAGCCGGCTATCTTTCCGGAGTGATAAACGGGCTTGAGCGATTCGAAAACCCTGGCCAGCCGGTCGGGATTATTGAGCAGCTCCTGGTAGTAACGCAGCACGTTGCCGCGCTGAAGCACCCAGCGGCGTTCCCCGGTCCGGTTGCCGAACCGCAACAGGGTTGCCTCCGCCCGGCCCTGGATAGCGGCAGTATCCGCGCGGCTGGCGGGCGCCCCCGGTTTTTCGCCGCCGCCAAAGCTAAGCCACAATTGTTCGTCCCGACTCTCTGCGAGGTCGGGATTGCCCTCGCGCAAAACAATGCGATCCCTGGCGATGGAAACAACCAGAATGCCTTGCTCCAGCAGATCGCCCTCGGCCACCAGGCATTGAGTTTTTTTCAGAAGGTCATCAAGGATGGCCTTACGCGACTGCTGAGAGCTGCTGGCGGCAAAAAAAGTGCCGGCCAGGCGAAAGCGCTTAGCCAAGGGACCGAGATTGGCGGCAGCGAGTTCGGCGGTCCGTTTTTTAAACGTGTGGCCGTCAAAACTCAGCTCCGGCTGTTCCCGCGCCGACCAAGCCGGCAAGCGGCTCTCGACACTCCGGAGCGGCAATTCAGAAAGCTGAAAATTCTGATAGGCCAGCGCAGCACCCACAAGCAGTGTTGTGGCGAGGGCTATTGGGCTAAGGTACCGGAACAGGGGGTTGACCGCCGCGCTATTCATGAGGGGGGTATTATCCGGCATAAATGGATTTCAGATAGCCAGGCTATAAGCTGGATTCTGTGGGGACAGCGCTTACGCACCGGCCCGATGGTCATTTGTCTTGCCCACCTGGTCAAAAAGACCGGGGGGACTTATTGCGATCAACCCGATACCGACCCCGCGACGCATAGCGCCATCGGGGTAAAGGCGGGTCGCCTTGCCAGTATCATATTTGATCTTGCTCCGGGTGGGGTTTGCCTTGCCTCCGGGCCTTGCGACCTGGAGCGGTGGTCTCTTACACCGCCATTTCACCCTTATCCCGATCTCTTGCGAGAATCGGGACGGTATTATTTCTGTGGCACTATCCGTTTCTTTCGCTTACGCGAAAGACCTCCCGGCATTACGCCAGGACACCCTACCCTGCGGAGTCCAGACTTTCCTCCCCGCGCGCGCCCTTCTTTGCTCGTCTGGCGGCCACGGCGTTCCCGCCAGAGGCGGGTCCGCCTATGGTGGAACCGCCGCGGCTACACCCCGCATAGCGCGGGCGAGAATGAAGGGTGGCGCGGAGCGACCATCCGCCTGACCACCTGAGATCCGGAAATACTCTACACGATTATCCAGGCCAATACAAGAGGCGAGCGCAAAACGAACAGGTAATAAGCGTTTCGGAGTGTTTGACGTCTTGAAGTATATGGGGCGGCAAGGTCATATGGCATCCGCCGCAGGCATTAAGTCGTTTGCCCTCTATGCTTACCAGGGCCGCATCCCGGCGATTTTCCATAACACGGGTATAGTGGGTCAGCCAGTCGGCGGGGATGCCGGAGGCCAGGCCTTGCCGGTCATGGGCAAGCTGTTGCATTTCGGCTTCCAGGTTTTTACGGCGCTCATCCAATTGCCGGCATTCGCCGCGCATGGTTTCTTCCGCTCCGCCAACTTTAGCTTTCCAACTGTCGGCCTCGCGCTGGGAGAGTTCGGCCGACTCCATAAGCTCGATCTCGCGATCTTCCAGCGACCTGACTTTTTCCTGCAGGGCGCCGATCTCTTTATTCAGAACCTTAAATTCCTCGTTGGACTTGATTTGAAACTGTTGCTCGCGCAATTTAGCGACCTGCTGGCGGATGGTTTCAATTTCGACCTCCGCGTTCTTGATGGCCGCCAGGCAGGTCTTATGCGTTGCTTGAGCCTTTTCCAGTGCCGAGCGCTGGTCAGTCAACTTGCCTTCGGCGCTCTGCTTCCGGTTGGGAATTTCGCTCAATTCCTGCTGGCAGCGCGCCATGTGGCAATCGCGCTCCTGGACAATTAGCAACTGGTCAATGATGCCGCGGACCGTTTGTTTATCCATAAAAAGTAAAGCAGTTTTATTACCACGGATGACACGGATAGCACGGATTTCTTAGCCTGTCCCGCAACTTGGCGGGCGGGAACAATTTCCTCGTATCAGTGTGATCAGTGTAATCCGTGGTGAGTAGTTATAAATAGTTTTGAAAATGGCTTAATTCCCAATCGGTCGGTAGCCGGGACCCCCCCAGAAATCAGCCAAGGTTATGACGCTTCCTGCCAGTGTCCGGATATACCATAATCCGGTTGTCTGGTCATACACGGCCAGGTCCCATTGGCCATCGCCGTCATAGTCGCCCATCACCGGCTCAAGCCCCTGGCCGCCCCACGAAATGCCCGCTCCTAAAATCCGGCCATCCAGCGCGAGGATGGACCACTGCCCGGTCGAAAGCTGATAAAGAGCAAGATCCCATCGTCCATCGCCATCATAATCGCCGGCCACCGGCTGATATCCCGACCCACCCCACGCCGCTCCGGACACCAGCAACTGACCGTTCAGCGCTTGGATGTACCACAAACCAGTTGTTTCCTGGTACACGGCCAAGTCCCATTGGCCATTGCCGTCATAATCGCCTATTACCGGGGAATAGCCCGTGCCACCCCAGTTCCATTGGACCAAGCCGCCATTTTTCCGTAACACGTACCAGCGGCCGCTCGTTTCATGGTATACCGAGGCCTCGGCCTGCCCTACCCCTTCATAGTCGGCCGCCAGCGCGGAATAGCCCGCCCCGCCAAAGACCCCGCTCCCCCGGGTATCTCCACTGCCGGAATACAAGACCTGCCAAAGTCCGCCGCCACTCTCAAAGGCGATTCCATCAGCTTTGCGGTCGCCATCCAAGTCGCCCAGGACCGGGCGGCTGGTTGCGCCAAAGAGATTGATTCCGGCGGCCAGCACGCGCCCATCCACTGACCGCACACTCCAGGTCCCGCCCCGATAAACCCCCAGGTCTGACACCCCGTCCCCATCATAATCATTAAAAGCCTGGTAGTTCAGACTCCCGCTCACGCGCACCCGGACGACGCCTGGGCGCCCGGCAACGTTATCGGAGGGGTTTGCCTCCGCCAGCAACGACGGGGATTCCGGCAATACCCGCGCAAAAACGTAGTAATCTCCCTCGGTGCCCGGCGCCGCCAACTGATTAGCATCCACCCTGATAACCGTGTCGGCGCCCGCGGCCAGGGTTACACTATCGGAAACCTCGCCCATCAGAATTTCGCTCCCGGCGCCGAACGCCGAATTCGTGGACATGAAAAATTCCATTCCTACGGCGCCGTTCGCGCCGGTCATATTTGCTCCGCCGGCATTGCCCATCCGGAACGATACAATCGCCGGCGAGCTGCCTACCCCTATCTGCGCCGGCAACAGCACCAGATCAGCGATCCACAGGTCCACGCCGGCCGTCGCGGCGTAACCGCTGTCCATCTCCGAAAAGCCCCCCGTCCCGGCCGCCAGGCTGCTGGCGCGCGCCCAATAATAATAGGTTGCCCCGGCAGTCACGTTTGCGTCATCATAGGTTGGCGAACTGACCGCGGCGATCATAGTCGCCCCGCCGCCTGGCGGTGAAATCGCGCGCGCGCTCCGCCAGACCTCGTAGCTCGAAGCCGATTCCACGGCATTCCAGCCGACCCGCACCTTGCCCACGTAAGCTCCATCGCTGGCGCTCAATCCCTGCGGCGGGCCGAAGGCATAGCCAATTTCCGCCACGCTCAGCTCGCTGCCGAACAAGCCGTTGGTTGCCGCCACGCGATATTCGTAGCGCGCGCCGGGCGTCACGGTCAGGTCTTCATACAACCCCACCGTTGTAAAATAAACCGGCGTCAGAGCGCCGCCTTCAAGGCCGCGATACACCCGGTAGCCGGTGGCGCCATCCACCAGCGGCCAGGTCAGGCGCACCTTGTTAGTATAGGTTCCCTCGGTCGCAAAGAGGCCCCCCGGCGCGGCCAAGCCGCGGTAGCCGGTTTGCTGGTCGGCGCTTAGCGACCCCTCGCCCCGGTAAGAATTGAGCGCGCTGACCCAATAGTAGTAGCGCACTCCGGCCTGGGCCGAAGAATCGCTGAAGTTTGTCGCGAGCTCTTCGCCAATCGGTTCCGCCAGGGTAAAGTCAACCGTCGTGGAACGATACACTTTGTAAGAGGCGGCGCCGGCGACCGCGTTCCAATTCACCAGCACCTGGTTGGTGAAAATTCCGTCACTGGCCGTTATCCCGGCAGGCGTGAGCGGCGCGACTATCTCAACCCGGACGACCATGGTTGAGCTGACCTGGACCGTTCCCGTCGGCCAGTAAGTGTTGCCCACATCCATGCCCGCCGAGTGCACAATGGCCGTATAAATCCCCGCGCCCAACGCCGAGAGGTCCAGGTAACTGATTTGAATTGTATCCGCCTGGCCGGAGTTTATGCCCCCGGTTATACTCAAGCTCTGAATCAACTCCGGCGTTCCATTGGAAGCGGCCACGGAATA
>JACPGN010000098.1 GCA_016182435.1 Lentisphaerota bacterium
CCGTCGCGGGTTTGCTCCCGCACATCGGAGAGGTCGGCGGTCCAGCGCCCCTGCCGGCGCCGATACGCCTCCAGGGCAAGCTGGTAAGGAGGATAAGCCACCGGACCTTGGAGCACCGGCGCGTTGACGCGCTCCAAATGGCGCCACAATCGCCCACTCATTTCCTCAAGGACCGCCGCGTAGGCCGGGTCGTGCGCCACATCGCCCAGCTCATCCGGGTCGGCCCGCAGGTCAAAGAGTTCATAGGCCGGCGCCAGCGCATACTGGCGGAATCCCGAGCGATTGAAGCACGCCTCTGTGAAATAGCGGATGAACTTGTGCCGCCGCGTGCGCGCGGCGTGCGTTTGACCGTAGAAAAACGAAAAGAACACCTCGTCCCGCACCTCCGGCGAAGCCGCTCCCGGGTGGCGCAGCGCGTCCGCAAAGCTGAACCCGTCAATATCCGACGGGGTGGCAAGTCCCGCGAGATCCAGCAACGTCGGGAAGACGTCCGTATTGTTCAGCAGGAGTTCGCAGGTGCGTCCGCCGACAAGTCCGCCGCCCGGCCAGCGCAGAATGCCGGCCACGTGCGCGCCGGCGTCGAATCCCGTCCACTTGGCGCGCGGAAGCTCGGGGCCGTGATCAACGGTGAAGAGGACCAGCGTGTTGTCTTCCAAGCCGCCGGCGCGCAGGGCCGCCAGGATAGCGGCGACGGCCAGGTCCACCTGCCGGATCGAACCTTGAAAGGCGGCGAGATGTTCGCGCAACGCAGCCTCGTCATGCCCGCCGCCCATATAGGGCGGCACCCAGACGCCGCGGCTGGAGTCGGGCGTTCCCCCATACTGCAGATAGGGCGTATGCGTTTCGATGAAGCCGATTTGCAGGAAGAATGGCCGGCGTTCCTCGCGCGGGCGTTGGGCCAAAAACGCGGCAACTTCCGCGGCGATGCCGACGGCGCCCTGCTGTTTTTCGCGAATCGTCTCGTCGAAGCCGAGCGTCGCGCTGTCCGCCGCCTCGTGTTGGTGCCCGCAAAGGACGGTCTGGTAGCCCTGGGCGCGGAGGAGATGCGACAGGTGTTCGCGCGGCCGAGTCAACTCATAGCGGTAGTTCGGGCCGGCCAGGCCCATGAGGCCGTTGCGTTCGGGATATTTCCCGGTGAGCAACGAACCGCGACTGGGTGAGCACATCGTCGAGGTCGCGAAAAGGTTGGTGCAGCGAATCCCATCAGCCGCCAGCGCATCAATGGCCGGCGTGCCCACGCTCTCCACGCCATAACACCCGAAGTGGCGTCCAGTATCATGGGGCGTGATGATGATGATATTGGGGCGAGTCGGGTTCGAGGCAGCGCTCATAATATCCGGGCACTTATGGCGCGGTCAAGGTGAACGGTCCAACGCGCTCGTAGCCGCCCGACGAGAGCCACACGTACCAACTGACGCCTACGACCATCGCGGGATCAGCCAGGCCATCCCCATCAAGATCGCCCGCCACGGGTGTCCAGCCGGTTTGTCCTAACGGCAGCGGTCCGGTCATCGCATCGCTATAAGCCGAAAGCCATGCGTACGCGTTGCCGCTGAGATCCATTACCGCCGGGTCGGCAAACCGGTCACCGTCAAAATCCGCCGCCAGCGGCGTCACGCCGGAGACGTCCACATGCAAGTGAACTGGACCGTACTGGGCATAACCGTTTAGCGACGGCCAGACATACCAATACATGCCGTCAACCACCATGCCCGGGTCGGCCAGCCGGTCGCCATCAAAGTCCGCGGCCACGGGAGCGCCCCCGGCCACGCTCAAAGGATATGGGCCTGATCGGGCATAGCCGCCCATGGAAGGCCACACATACCAGTTGCTACTGGAGACTACGGTCGGATCGGCCTTGCGGTCGCCATCAAAATCCGCGTTCAACCAGTACAACGCCGGCATGTTAGTATCCACGGCCGGCGGCGGATCTAGCACCATGCGCATAAGACTGTAGTTGCTGCCCGATAACCAGGAAACCAGGTTCGAAGTCTCATAGAACACGATCGGATCGGCTATGCCGTCGCCATCGAAATCGCCTGCTACGGGAGTATAAACGGCCAACACCTTGAACGTATTGGTCGTCGAGACCGACAGCCAGTAGTTCGTCCCGAATACGTTCGTCAACCCGGGTTGATAAGCCACGACGCTGACCGTTCCCGTGCCGGTGAATGAAACAAGCGACATAGCAACGATCTCCGTAGGAATAATTTCCGCCGGGCCGGAGGCCACGGTGAAGTTGGTCACGGTTAGTCCGGCCGATGACGTGGCCGACAAATACACCCTGCTGGTCACAATCTGATCGCCCGGGTTCGGGAAGGTAATGCGCTGCGTGCCCCAGGGCGCGCCTATCCCATTCTCGCCCATGACGGAGGCCACCACGTTCTTCGGCTTGCGCAAGGCCGCGGTGTCCTGCAGCCAAGTGTTCAATGCGTTGGTGTCAGTCAGACCGGGGAAGGAATCGCCGGCAGCAACGAGCTGTTGCATATTCTGCAGGATGGATGGCCAGCAACCAGGCGCGTTGCTCGCCATATACTCATCCATATTTTCCCAGCCCAAAGCATAGAGCAGCGTGGCCTCGTTAGTATTGTTATAGCCATACCCTGAAAGAAGACTTGGCGGAATGAGGTGCCAACTCCTTAACCCTTCTCGGTAGAGCCAGGCGGTCTTCCCCAGCCACATGGCTTCGCTCTTCATGATGCGCGGCATGAACGTGCAGGCGCTTAAGTTAGGCTTCAACCCGCAGAACCAGCTCACCTCGTCGGCAATCAGCAGCATCTCCTGCTGAGATTCATCGCCCAGTATCTGACGAGCGCCATTGGTATTGATCAGGACAATGTCCAGATCCATGGTCGGCCCCTCACCAGAGCCGCAGAGCAGATTGTTCGTGCCCAGGTCGGAAACCACAATGAACGAGCCGCCGGTGAGCGGCTCGGGCACATAGTCGTTGCCCGCATGGTCGGTCAACTGCTCGGCGTTGGTAAGCGGCGCATCTACCGCGGTTACGGGCAACCGGAAAATCTGGGAGTTGCCTTGCGGCGTCCGCGTAGAACCGAAGAGAATATAGTTATCGTCCTCGCTGAAATGCGCGCCGGCGCTCATCTTGATGGGATTGGCCCCGACGGCCGGCCCCTTGGTGATGCGCCGCAACGAGTTCGGCGCCAAGACCAGGATATTGGTGTTAAACCCCACGGTATAGACCTCCCAGTCTTTACCCTCGCCGTCAATACTGCCCGAGAAGACAATCGAGGTGCCGGCATGGCTGAACGAAGGATGGCCGACATAAGTGCTGGTGTTGTTTGTCCAGATGTCAGGATAGTTGGCCTGGTCCCAGGCATCGTGCACGTTCAGGTCGGCGTAGTTGGTCTCAGTTCCGGCGTCGGTTAAACGGATCACATTCATGCCTTCAAAGAAGCGCGGCGGCGTAATGATGGTCGGCTGGCTGCATTCACTGGCAATTTCAATTGGGTGGTCCAAGGGCCGATTCTTGGTGGTGAAAATGATGATGCGGCTGTTAGGATGGAAATGACAATGACGGTCAGGGTACGAGGTCTGCGGGCCATTGGTGTAAATATCAGAAGTAAGCTGGCGCAGCGTGCCTTCCACGTTGGTAACATCTCCCAGGAACAGGTTGAAATCATCCGAGAGCCGGGTTGAGCTGAAAACAACCCATTGACCGTCAGGACTCAAGTCCGGGTGGTTGTCAATTGCGGTGTGAGTGGTCAGTTGGGTTGAACTGCCGGTGTTAAGGTCCAGCAGGTAGAGATCCCAATTACTCCACTTGTTGGTGCCATCGGAGACGTAGGCGATCCGGTCATTAGCTGAGCCAACGGATGGCGCCAGCAGCGCCGCCGCGGCCAGGGCCAGAACGGACATCAAGCGCAAGAGTTTTTGAGCACTGGTCTGCATGGCTTTTCCTCCTATCGTTTTTGGGCTAGCATCAGCTTCATGGGGGTCAACTCGCGAGTGAATGGATTCAGCACAAGACCGAGCGCTTCCAGCGTCATTGCGCCGAGCAGGGCTTCATCTCCTTTTTCGCCCAGGACGACCTGC
>JACPGN010000002.1 GCA_016182435.1 Lentisphaerota bacterium
TCACCGCGCCGAGGTAGCCATGAAGTTTGCGGAGGCGGCCGGCTTCGAAAGTTCGCGGTTCAAACAGCGTCCAGTTTCCCTTGCGCAAGTTAGCGGACGTGGCCCTGAGGTGAGGGGCCTGGTGAGTCAGCGGATAATCCGCGTTCGGCGGCAAGTGCAACTTTGTTTCATCGTAAAGGTTCCAGAACTCTCCTGCCGGTGAAGTGGTCTGGTGCGGACGGGGTAAACTGACGTGGCAACAGAAAGGCCGTTGCTCCCTGGCCGCTTGGCGCATGAACTCGATGGCTGTCCGCGAGAGCCATCCTTCCATGGTATGCTCAAATGCCCGGGGACCCGGCCGGCCTTCCATGCTTTGGCGCCCGCGCTCACCAAACTCCGGCAATCCTAAATGCTCTTGCCAGTCGCTATGGCCGATCTGCCGGCAGAACTCAGCAAAGGCGGAACTACCCCCTCCGATGCTGCCGCCTTCACAGACTTCGTGAAAGACGTCGCAGTCGTCTTCCACCCAGTATGCGGGGCAATGGATTTTGCCCATGGCCGCGGTGGTATAACCGTGGCGGCGGAAATAACCGAGGATGGTGGGCAAACCGCGCGGCCAAGGGCCGCTCAGCCCATAATAGCCATGATTGTGGCAGTATTGCCCCGAGAGATAGCTGACGCGGCTCGGCGTGCAGATGGGATTCTGGGTAATGGCATTTTCAAAGCGCACCCCTTCCTGGGCCATACGGTCCAGGTTTGGCGTTTTCACGTCGGGATGGCCCTGGCAACCCAGGACCTTTGCGTTGTGCTGGTCCGAAAGAATAAAAAGGATATTGGGTTGTTTCATCGTATTACCGCCGAAAATACGTGATCGGTGAGTTTTTGCGTTAGCACCTTGAACACCCGGTACCGTCATAAATAACAAGAAGATTGTAGGAGCGCCACCCCGCTGGCGCGACTCGTCTGGCAAGGCCGCCGAGCGAGATAAGATCGCCTCGACGGGGCGAGGCTCCTACATTTCCACCACAGGCGGACGAAACGTATTTGGGTTGCGGGCATAGCCCGCTTTAGGAACAAACCGGCACACGCAAACAGCATTTTTTATATTTTAACCCGCTGCCGCAGGGACAGTAATCATTGCGTCCCGGTTTATTGTTCAAGGTCCGCTGAGCCGCAACCTTTCTCGGCGGGCGTTCCCGTTGGATCTGGTCGGCCAACTGCTTAAAGCCCTGGTAAGTGTGGGCATAAAAGAGCTTCCAACCGGCGCACAGCCGGCTGAGCGCGCGCGGGCTGCCGGAGGGACTTACGCGGTGCTTCAAGCAGTCGCCCGCGCATAGCCGCCGCCACTTACAGGCCCCGCAAGCTTCGTTCCAGTCGCTTTTCTGACGGATGAATTGTTGATGAACATTGCTTTTGAACAACTGCTCCCAGGGAGTTTCCGCAATGTTGCCTAAGCGCCATTGCCGCTCAACGTGAAAATCGCAAGGAAAAATATCACCATTATGTTCCACAACCACATAGGTGTCGCAGGCCTCCCGCATGGTGCAGTCAACCTTGCAGCCATCTACCAGCAAGTTCAGGATTGAATCAAACAGACGCACCGACACGGAGCGCGTATCATCCTTGATCCATTGGTCATACAGCGCGCACAAAAACTCGCCCCAGGCTTCGCCCGCAATGCTATAGCTCGCCAACTCGCCGCGCTCGTTCGTTTCCACGCAGGGAATATACTGCTGAAACCTCAGGCCTTGATCACGGAGATAGCGATACACCGCTGCGCCCTGAGAGACGTTGGCTTGCGTCACCAGGGTCAGGATATTAAAATCAACCCCTTGCCGCCGCAGACACTCAATCCCGCGCCAGACGGCGGCAAACGATCCGGCGCCGGCGGCGTTGACCCGGTAGATATTATGAATGGATTCAGGGCCATCGAGACTGATGCCCAACAGGAAACGATAGCGGTAAAAATGCCCGGCCAGCTCGTCGGTGAGCAGGGTGCCGTTGGTTTGCAAGCTATTCTGGACCACCGCGCCGCTGCGGCCATAACGCTTCTGGAGCTGGATGACCGACTGGAAAAAATCCAGGCCCATCAATAGGGGTTCGCCACCCTGCCAGGCAAAGGCATAAACGGGTTGATCGGTGGCCATATAAGCGGAGACAACCTTCTCCAGGACGCTCCGGGCCATGCGGTGAGCCGCTGTTTCGGGGAATAACGCCAGGCGGCTTCGATAAAAACAATAGGGGCACTCCAGGTTACAGTCGGGGCCAGCCGGCTTAATGAGCAGGGAAAATGGTTTATTCACGGCCATTCCGGATAATTGCTTCTACAATGCCCACTGGATTTTTTGGCGCCTTGCTTCGCGGGTATAGGTGGCAATCTGGTCACGGCTTAAGGCCTGTAAATTAACCTCGCCGGTGTGCCAGGCTTTATACCAAGCCACGGTTTGCTCGACTGCCGTCTTAAAGTTCCAAGTTGGGCGCCAGCCTAAGCGCCGGCGCGCTTTGGCACAGCATAATGTCAGCAGCGCCGCCTCGTGCGGCGCATGCTTCAGGCACTGGTGGCGCCATGTTCCGCGGCCCCAGCAGCGTATTGTTTCCTCGGCCAGGGACTGTACGGTTTTCAGTCCTTGGTTGGACGGGCCAAAATTCCAGGCTTCGCAAAGCCCTCCAGCGTCCGGGCCGGCCAGCCGGGCGGCCAGCCACAAATAACCGCTAAGCGGCTCAAGCACATGTTGCCAGGGACGGACGGCCTCTGGGTTGCGCACGCCGATGGCGCGTCTGGCGATTAACGCGCGGATGCAATCCGCCATGATGCGGTCCGCGGCCCAGTCACCCCCGCCGATCACATTGCCGGAACGCACGGAAGCCAACTTGATTCCATGCTGCGGCAACTGCTCCGGGTGGAAAAACGATTGGCGGTAAGCAGCGACTAAGAGCTCTTGGGCCCCCTTGCTGGCGCTGTACGGGTCATAGCCGCCTAATGGATCAGTCTCGGAATAGCCTTGTGCGTGCTCGCGATTGGCATAGCATTTATCGCTGGTTACGATGATCACGCGGCAGGGGCGGCCGAGTTTCCGCACGGCCTCGAGGAGGTTGACAAGTCCCTGAATATTGATTTCAAACGTTTCGCGGGGATGGCAAAAGCTTTCGCGGACCAGCGCCTGGGCCGCCAGGTGAAAGATAATCTCCGGGCGCGTTTTTTTCAGGGCCGAGTGCAAGGTGCGCGCGTCGCGGATATCGGCTTCAATATGGCGTGTTAACAGGCGCCGGATATGCGCGGCTTGGAAATGGCTGGGGGAAGTTGGCGGGGGTAGGGCATAGCCGGTAACGCGGGCGCCCAACGCGTGCAGCCATAATGAGAGCCAGGCGCCTTTGAAACCGGTGTGGCCGGTGATAAACACCGGCCGACCATTGAAGGCATTGGCCAATGGGAAAACTATTGCTCGATGCGCCATGGCGCTTGATTGGCTTGCCATAGTTTTTCTAGGTAACGCTTGTCGCGGATGGTGTCCATGCATTGCCAGAAGCGCTCGTGTTTGTAAGCCATCAACTGGCCCTCAAGCGCCAGTTTTTCCAGTCCATTTACTTCCAAAACACTGTGGTCGTCTTTCAGGTAATTAAACACGGCTGGTTCAAAAACCATGAATCCGCCGTTGATCCAGCCTTCGCCGACCTGGGGCTTTTCGCTGAATTCGGCAATGCGGTCGCCGTCGAAAATCAGCCCGCCAAACCGGGATGGGGGGCGGACAGCGGTAATCGTGGCGATCTTTCCGTGGGATCGGTGGAAATGGACCAGTTCCGCCAAGTTAACATCGGCGAGACCATCGCCATAGGTGACCATGAACGGGCTGTCCTTCAGCCAGGGTTCCAACCGCTTTACCCGCCCGCCGGTCATGGTCTCGAGACCGGTGTCCATCAGGTGCACCGTCCAGTCGTCGCCGGCGGCGGCATGTTTTTCAATCTTACCTCGGCTCAAATGGATAGTCAGGTTGTCCCGCAGGAAATGGTAATCCATGAAAAAATGCTTGATCAAATCGCCCTTGTAGCCCAGGGCGATGAAAAATTCGGTGAAGCCGAAGTGAGCATACCGTTTCATGATATGCCAGATGATCGGGTGACTTCCGATTTCTACCATGGGTTTGGGCCGGAATTCGGTCTCCTCGGCCAAGCGTGTTCCCAAGCCACCTGCCAGAACGACTGTTTTCATAATGGCTTTCAGTTAATTATATTTTTGCGTTTTCCTATGGCCTTTTCAGAGCGACGCTTCACACTCGGCCGTCACTTGCTGCCGGAGACTGCGACATGGCCGCGCTCTCCCAGGCGGTTCAACTTGAGAGACTCCGTCCCGGTTAATTATGCAATAAGGCCACCTCAAGATAAGGAAATCAGCGTGTGTTGTCAAACCGTGAATCATACACTATCAATTATTTTCTTGTCGTGCTATACTGCGGCCCATGAACTTGCTCTATGCCAAATATAACCGCCACCGGCTGCCGCCATTCCAGATAGAAACCTCAATCTGGCAGGACGACGGACGGAAGTTTATTCTGAAAAAAGCGCTTACCGCCGAAGCAGTCCCACATCTCCAACGTCTGTACAAAGAAACCACGCCCATACGAACCAGCCTGCGCGGCGACCGGCTGCGCTTGCCGGATGTTACCGTCGTTGGCGAGCAAATCCTGCGGTTCGATTTCGTGGAAGGACGCAGTCTGGATGCCCTGCTTGGCGACGCCTTTCAAAAGCGGGACAAAGCGCAGTTTGCGGACATCGTCACCAACTACTTTTCGCTATTGAGCAGCGCGTTTGCCACTGTTCCCACGCCGGTATGGTCAGAAGATATGCAACAAGTATTTGGGCTTTCCTCAGTGGACGAGCTTGCCGGCCTGGCTCCCTTTCTTATGCCGGCTCTGGCCGACCCGCTATTTGAAAATATTCTCATAGACGGCGGAAAGCATTATCTCATTGACCATGAATGGGTGTTCGCGGGTTGCCTGCCGGTTTCGTTCATCCTGTTTCGGAGTTTGTTTTATTTTTATGAGAAGAATAAGGAATTTGGTCTTGAGGCCTGGATGCCGCTAACTGGGCTTCTGGAACGTTTTGCGCTTGCTCCAGAAACCACCAGCCGCTACCAAAACATGGATGAGGCTTTTCAGGCGTATGTCTTTAGCCGTGAGCGCTGCTACCGCTATAGAGACCGTTACCGAAAGCACATTACGACGCTGCCGTGGCTTTTTGAACTTATTGAACATCAGCGGCAGGTCGTGCGCAAATATCATGGCGAAATCGTGCACCTGCGCCAAGAAATTAGCGCCATGAAAGCCACCCGAGGATGGCAATTTACCCAGGGAATCAGCCGATTGGTGGATGCCTGCTTCCCGCCCGGCGCCCGCCGCCGCCGTGTGCTCGAGTGCTTGCTCCAACGGATTCTAACTTTCTTTTGAAGCAACCAGTTCGTTTTTTTTGTGAAAAAACCAGCCAGGTAAGTTTCACGACAGATGATAATACCGATCAATCAGGAATGAAGGTCCGGCGTATTGACTAAAGAGCGCCCACTTCTCATAACTCTCTTCTTGCTTTGCGCGGGAGGCCGAGTGATGGTGCACCAGTTCGGCAAAGGGCGTGTACATTATCTTGTAGCCGGCCTTGATTATTTTTAAGCAGAGGTCGGCATCGTTGAAGGCAATCGGGAAACGGACTTCATCGAAGCCACCTGCCGCTTGAAACACTGATTTGCGGATCACCATGCAAGCGGCGGTTACGCCGCTGACATCCCGTTGCACCCGGGTGTAATAGCTCTCATCGCGGTATAGATTCATGGCGCAATGATATACCTCAGGTCGGAATATCATGCTGCCGTGCTGAAGCGCCCCATTCGGGTAGATGAGCCGGCAGCCGACGGCGCCGACTTTCTCGCGATAGATATGCTCCAGCATGGCTTCCAGCCAGTCGCCGCGCTGAACCTCCACATCGTTGTTTAGAAACACCAGAAGTTCGTTAGGTATTTGTCTAACCGCCCAGTTGTGTAAGCGGGCGTAATTAAACGGCTCGTCAAATGTCAGTAAGCGTATCCGGCCGGTAGGACTGATGGGTAATGACGTCAGATAAGCTCTTGTTTCGGCCTGTTCCGACCGGTTGTCCACCAGATAAATAACGGTGGGAGCATAGGTTGTTTTTTTCAGACTTTCCAGCAGACGCCGCAAATAGCCCGCCTGATCCTTGAACGGAATAATGAAGGCAACTTCATCGTGTACCTCCGGCAAGGCGTACTTAACCCGGTACCAGCAGAAGGCATCGTCGGTGACGGTGGCCCGGATCGCGTGGCGGTCAAGATACGCTTGAATAGCTTTTTTTCCGTTGAGGTAGGATTTCGGCCATTCCCGCGGCGTACGCCGGTCGAACGAACGAATATCGTTGGATGTGGCTGCCTGATGCACGCGCCAGGCATAGAGGAGCAACGGCAAGTGGTAGAAACGAAGTCCGTGCTCTAAAGCCCTTAACATAAGATCGTGGTCCTGGGCGCCGTCATAACTTGAATTTAATGCGCCGAGGCGCTCCAAGGCGGCGCGTTTGATGATAACAAAATGCAGAACCGCATTGCAGGAAAGCAGCAGATCGAGGGTAATGGGATATTTACGTATCTGTCCAATCATAAAATCCTTGCTATCAATCACGTATTCGTCAGTGAAGAACGCATCCTCATCATGGCCGTCATTTACCGCCCGGACAAACGTAGCTAACGTGTCGGGGTGCAACAGGTCGTCGTGATCCATGAAGGCAATATAATTACCTTGGCTATGGGCAATGCCAACGTTGGTCGCGCCGCTGACACCCAGATTGTGCATGTTGCGAATCAGTTTCACCTGCGGCTTGCCCGCCACTTCGGTGAGTGCGGCCAGTGTTTGCGGATTGGTAGACTGATCATCCACCAGCACTAATTCGAAGCTGTTGTAACTCTGGGTCAGAACACTGGCCACAGCCTCGCGCAGCCAGGCTGAATTATACACTGGCATAATAATAGAAACAAAGGGACGGAGCTTCAACAAGGGCAGGTAGGCCCCGGCGTTGGATGATTTCGGCGGCGGAAACTTTGGCGCAAGTCCAAGACCAGTTTTTAGAAAACCACATAAGCGAATAATCTTGATGATAGTCAAGAGAATGGCTTGGCGAAGACCGTGTTGCCGGCGGATATGCCAGAACCGACGTGGTAATTGTAAAAGGTTGATCAAGCAATACGTCTTCCGGTTGTTTGTTGCAACGCTCGCATTTTTTCCAGCCAATGTCAATTCGGGTTATTGCGTCATGAATTTTTCGCCCCGCGAAAAATTCATTTAGCCTTCTTTTCAGGCTTTAGCCGTCCTTTTTGGGGTGAAAAAAAAGTGAAAAAAAGTGTTGACAGACGGTGGGTCAAAGTGTCAAATGGTGTCGCAAAAGGGCAAAAAGTGGAGAAAAACGACATAGAACGGCCTGAGCCCCTACTGGGTAGTGGGGGGTTTGCCAGCAGCTTCCTGCATGCGCTGGACCCCAAAAAACGCCTCACTATACCCTCTATCTGGCGTGTCGAAGTCGGCAGCCCCAAAAGCTTGTATGTCCTGCCGGGACTTAACAACGAAAAGTGCTTGTATGTCTATCCGGCCCGCGAAATGGCCAAACGCCTGGATAAATTCCGTCAGATCAGCATCGGCGATAAAAAGGCGCGACTCTTTGCACGCACCCTGGCCTCCAGTTCCGACCTGGTGGCTTGGGATTCCCAAGGCCGTATCCGCATCAAGGATGAATTACTGGCCTATGCCAAGATTGCCGACCAAGTGAAACTGGTAGGCGCTTGGAACAGCTTCGAATTGTGGAATCCGGAATTATGGAAGCAGGCGAACGCCTCCGTTGATGCCACGACTATGGACGAAGCCGTGCGCTACGTGGGTTTCTAAACAACGGACAGGAGAATAATCATGAACGTGCTTCGTTTTCTGGAAGTCAACGGAGCGCTGCAACCGGACCACGAAAAGAAGTGGTTCCAATTGCCGGAAACCACTCGCTCGGCGCGTTCGGTGCGCTTTGGCAATCATACGCTGGTGGCTGATAAGACCGTGCAGATCCTGCCCATAGGCGATCAACGCCAACTCCAGCGCAACCCGCCGAAGCAATCGGCAAGGCCGCCTTTATGGATCAGTTGGCTGGATATGCTGATCTCGAGTAATAAATCTTTTTCGTTTCCCATGCAGCGCAGTGGCCGGGTAGTAAGCCGGGTATTCATGACGCACCTGCCTGAAGAAAGCGCGCGTTTTTTAACGACTTTTACGCGGCTTTTCCATAATTGCCGCATCCACCTGCAGCGCAGAACATTGAACCGTGAACCCTGCCTGAAGGGAACTGCTCCATGAACACAGATAAAATCATCGTGAAATGTTGCATTTGTGGCCGGGAAAAGACTGATCAGGGTTGGCAATACACCTTTCGAATCAACGAGAAGTGTGTTGCGCTGAGGATGCCTAACGCCGGCGAAAAAAGGCATGGCATGCATACGCCGGTCATGGTGCGGGAGGTTGTGGACTTGCTGGGGCTTCGCCCGGGTGGCGCGTATGTGGACGGCACAGTGGGGAGTGGGGGGCACGCGCGGGCTTTTTTGGAACAGTTGGGTCCGCAAGGCTGTTTACTGGCCGTTGATCGCGATGAGCGCGCTATCGCGGTAGCGCGCGAAACTTTGGCGAGTTTCTCGGCGCAGTGCCGGTTTGCGCAGGGCAACTTTGCCGATATAAAACAACTGGCCGAGCAGCACGGCCTTAAGTCAGTGGATGGTGTGCTCCTTGATTTGGGCATGTCAGCTCTGCAGGTGGAGGAAGCCGAACGAGGTTTCAGCTTTCTGAAAGATGGCCCCCTGGATATGCGCATGGATTTACGGCAGGGGCTGCGGGCCGCTGATTTAGTGAATACGCTCGGCGAGGAGGCCTTGGCCGAGCTGATCCGTTCCTTGAGCGATGAGCCGGCCGCTCGCGGTATTGCCCGGGCGATTGTGCGGGAACGGCAACGTCGCCCGATTAAGACTACCGGGCAATTAGCCGACTTGGTGGTTCGCGTCCGGGGCGGGCGCTGGGGACGCCTTCACCCGGCCACGCGCACATTCCAGGCCTTGCGCATGGCCGTAAATCGCGAGTTGGAGTCGCTGGCGGAAGCTCTGGAAGGGGCAATAGCTTTGCTGAAGCCGGGTGGCCGGCTGGCGGTCCTGAGCTATCACAGCTTGGAAGATCGCCTGGTTAAACGGATCGCTCGAGAGCATATCGGCCGGTGGGTATCGCTGGCCTCCGGTGGCGAGCGCTGGGAAGGAACGCCACCGCAGGTCCGGTGGATCACTCCGAAGCCGTTAAAGGCTGCGCCAGAGGAAATTTCGCGGAATCCGCGGTCGCGCTCGGCCAAATTGCGGGTAATGGAAAGGATAAATTCCAGTCATGGCTAAACGTAATCGGCGCAAAAGAAGAGAAGGCTTTGTAATCGGCCTGCCATTCTCCGCGCTGCTGGCGCTCGGCGTGGTCCTGATGCTCATGTACGTCTGGCTCGATGCGCGTGGCCAGGCCCTGGGCAGCCGGATCAAATTTGCCGAGCAACAACGGGCCGAAATCCAGAAACAGTATGACTTTGAATTGTGGAAATGGGAAACGCTGAAGTCGCCCGCGAGTATCGAGAAAGTGCTGGCGCAAAACCAGATTGCCCTTGTGTGGCCGGAGGAAGACCGCCTGGTGCGTCTGGCCGAACCAGCATTCATCGCTGAAGATCTGCCGGGTTCCAGCCGGCAACTGGTCCAACTGGCGCAATTTCCAAGGCTGGTTGTGAATGATTGAATGCAGCTATAGAAACCGACTGGTCGGTGTGGCCATCCTCATGCTGCTGGCGCTCCTCGGCGTCGGCGCCCGCCTGATCTACCTGCACTTTAAACTTGGCCCCGGCACGGACGAGCGCAGCCTCCGGATCGTCGCCATGCGTCAGTTCCAGGAAAGCCTGGCGGTAAGCCGCGGAAAAATACTGGACCGCAACGGCAACGTGCTGGCCCTGGACCTGGTAAAAAAAGAGTTGTGCGCCAGTCCCGCCGAGATCTGCAGTAATGGCAATGCCCAGACCGTAGCCGAAAACATCGGGCGCATTCTGAATGTGGAGCCGAGCCTGATCATGTCCCGCCTTGACCCGCCGGAGCGGCGGTTCGTCTACGTAGCGGGCTTCGGCCATGTGCTGGAGCCTCATCAGGCCGAGGCTTTTGATCGCGCGAAAATACCGGGCGTTTTCTTGCAAGACATCATGGTGCGGTCTTACCCGCGCGGTTACAGTCTGTGCCATGTGCTCGGCTACGTTAACCTGGAGAGCGAGCGCTACGGCTGCGCCGGGATTGAACAGCGCTGGGACCGTTACCTGCGGGGCGTGCCCGGGTTGTTGGTCGGCGAGCGGGATGGCCGCCGTCATGAGATGTATGACCGCCGAATGCTGGAGATTAAACCGCACCCCGGCGCGACTATCACGCTGACCATTGACCAGTATGTCCAGTATATCGTTGAGCGCGCGTTGGAAAACGCTGTCCGCGAAAACCGGGCCACGGCGGCCTGGGCGATTGTCGAGCGCGTGCGCACAGGGGAAATCCTGGCGATGGCCAGTATTCCCGCCTTTGACCCGGGCGCGTTTCGCAAGGCAACGCCGGACAGTATGCGTAATCGCTGCATTGCCAATATCTACGAGCCGGGCTCCACCTTCAAGGTGGCCATTGTGGCCGCCGCCCTGAATGAAAAAGTAGTGGGCAGCGCTCAAGTCTTCGATTGTGAAAATGGCGCCTGGTTTTACCAGCGGAGACTCTTGCACGATTTTCATCCTTATGGAAATCTGTCCGTGGCCGATATCATTAAGAAATCCAGTAATATTGGCGCAGCCAAGATCGCCTTGCTGGTCGGTCCGGCACGGCTGCATGCCTATTTGCAGGCCTTCGGCCTCGGCGAACGCACGGGGATCGAATTGCCCGGCGAGGAGTCCGGCTTGCTTTATCCTGTCTCGCGCTGGACCGCCCTTTCACCCACTCGCATCGCCATCGGTCATGAAGTGGCCGTCACCGCCTTGCAAATGCTCAGCGTGCTCGCTTGCATTGCTAATGACGGCGTGCGGATGAAGCCTTATATTGTCCAGCAGGTTACCGACGAGGCGGGGCAGGTCATGCATCAGGCGACCCCTGTGATCGTCAGCCAGCCTATTCGCGCGGATACGGCCCGGCTGATGAAAAGTCTGCTGGTCCGCGTTACCGAAGAAGGTGGCACGGGTACACGTGCCCGCGTGGAAGGTTATGCGGTCGGCGGCAAAACCGGCACCGCGCAGAAAGCTATCCCGGGCGGATATTCCGATAAGCTGAACATGTCCTCCTTCATGGGCTTTCTTCCCGCCGAGGATCCGCAGTTGGCGATTATCGTGGTCCTGGATGAACCGCGCAAGGACGTGCGCACCGGCGGATATGTGGCTGGCCCCGTGTTCAGGGAAATTGCCGAGCAATCCGTGCGCTACCTGGATATTGCGCCCCAGGGAAACGCCGTTGTGGCCAGTCAGCCCGCGCCAGGCATGAACCGCGGGATTTAGCAGGAGATCTATTCTTCATCATGAAACTCAGCACACTGCTCAAGGCAATCAAACCGCTGACGATTAGCGGCTCGGCTGACCCGGATATCAAAGGCCTGGCCTATGACTCCCGGAAAATTAAGCCCGGCTATCTATTCTTTGCCCTGCCCGGCCAAAATCAGGACGGCAATCAGTTTATCCAGGATGCCCAGGAACGCGGCGCGGTGGCGGTGGTCTCGGCGGTAACCTCGCCGGTCAGCCGCGGCGCCATGGTCATTATCCAGGCGCCAGACCCGCGCCAGGCCATGGCGGAACTCGCCGGCGCCTTTTATAATAACCCCTCGGCCAGCCTGCAGGTCCTTGGCGTCACGGGCACCAATGGCAAAACTACCACGGCCTTCATGTTGCGGGATATTTTCAGCGATGCCGGCCGTCCCACGGGCCTGATTGGCACCGTAAGCTATCAGATCGGCGGCCGGATAATTCCCGCCGGCCGCACCACCCCCGAGTCGGTTGACCTGCAGGATATGCTCGCCCAGATGGTGCATGTCGGTTGCCATAGCGCGGTCATGGAGGTTACCTCGCATGCCCTTGTCCAGAAACGGGTCTGGGGCATTGATTTCGACCTGGCCGTGTTCACCAATCTGACGCACGACCACCTCGATTACCATCACACGATCGAAAATTATTATCAGGCCAAGGCGCTGTTGTTCCGGGGCTTAAGCCGCCTCCGCAAGCGCCCCGTGGCGATCATCAATCTGGATGATCCCTACGGGCGGCAGCTTGCCCAGGAACCGTTCGAGGCGGACCTGATTACCTACGCTATCGGTCAGGAAGCTCAAGTGCGCGCCGTCAATTTGCAAATCACTTCCGCCGGCAGCGCCTTCGCGGTGCGCAGCCCCTGGGGCGAAGCTCAGCTCACGCTGAAACTCCTGGGGCGCTACAATGTCAGTAATGCCCTGGCCGCCCTGGCGGCGGCGGGCGCCACGGGCGTGCCGCCGGCTCAGGCGGCCGGAATATTGGCCCGCATGATCGCCGTTCCCGGCCGCTTGGAGGAAATTGCCGCCGAGGGCGGCTTCCAGGTGTTCGTGGATTATGCGCACACCGATGATGCCTTGCAAAATGTGCTCTCCACCCTTCGCGAAATTACGCGCGGCAAGCTCAGCGTGGTCTTTGGCTGCGGCGGTAATCGCGACCGCAAGAAAAGGCCGCGCATGGGCGCCGTGGCCGCGCGCCTGGCCGATTATGTAATCCTGACCTCCGACAATCCGCGCAAGGAAAATCCCAGTGAAATTATCGCCGAGATCCGCGCCAGCTGCCTCCAGAGCGATAACGTGGAAGTGGTCGAGGACCGGCACGAAGCCATTATCCGCGCCCTGTCGCTGGCGGAGCCCGGTGACGTGGTGCTCATCGCCGGCAAGGGCCACGAAAATTACCAGGAATTTGCCAATACCGTCATCCCCTTTGACGATCGTCAGGTCGTGCGCGAATGTCTGGGAATGAGTCATGCCCAACTTTGATGCCCGGGAAGTGGCCCAATGGACTCTTGGCCAGTGGCAATCTGGTATGCCCGGTGCGATTGCGGGAGTGTCAACCGATACGCGCACCTTGAGCCCGGGTAATCTGTTTGTGGCCCTGCCGGGGCCTTCGTTTGACGGACATTCCTTTATCGGCGAGGCTTTTGCGCGGGGCGCCCTTGGCGCCGTGGTCAAAGCCGGCGCCGCTATTGCTCCCCACCTCAAGCTGCCGCTCTTGCGCGTCGCGGATACCGCTCAAGCCCTGCTGGATATGGCTTCCGGTTATCGCCGCCGGATTCGGACCACGATCATTGCCGTGACGGGCAGCGTCGGGAAAACCACGGTAAAAGAAATGGTGGCCGACGTCCTCGCTACGCGCTGGCCGACTGCCCGCACGCTCGGCAACTTTAATAACGCCATTGGGTTGCCGCTGAGCCTGCTGGCCATGGAGCCGGGAACTAAGCTGGGCGTTTTCGAACTGGGCATGAATCACCCGGGGGAGCTTGCTCCCCTCGCAAGCATGCTCCAGCCCGATTGGGCGCTGGCGACCACTATCGGACCGGTGCACCTGGAATTTTTCAAGTCGGTCCAGGCGATAGCCGCAGAGAAGTGCGTAGTGCTCAAGAGCCTGCCGCCGCAAGGCGTCGCGGTTCTGCGCCGCGATGAACCGTATTTTGAGTTGTTGCGCGCCGCTGCTCCTGGTCGGGTCATTACCCTGGCCTTGAGCGGCGCGGCGGATTATCACGGAGTC